>CATKDT010000038.1 GCA_949746675.1 uncultured Clostridia bacterium | reverse complement strand
GTAACAGTAATTTTAATGTTAATTTTGGCAGTTGTTACAATTGGTTCTTTTGAGCCTGGCATATATACTAAAATTCGTGGTGCTAATGAAAATGCTGAAGCTGTTAGAACTGAGCAAAATAGAGAAGTTCAAAATGCTATTGAAGGCTTAGGTGGAATGGATTAATTGAATATTTATTAACGTTTATTAAAAATAACTTATAACAAAAATATAAGCAGACCTAAAAATAGGTCTGCTTTTTATATAATAGAAAAATAAATTGATGTCAAAGTTACTTTCTATTTTGCAAATGCTTCTAATCTTTTTATAACTTCATCCTTTCCAAGAACTTTAATTATTTCATAAAGATCTGGTGTATTTCTTCTTCCAGAAATCATAACTCTAATTGCTGTACTAATGTCTCCTACATGTCCTGGCCATTTTTCTGGCTCTACTTTATATTCCTTAACTTCTCTAGCATATCCACATTTTTCGGCAATATCTTTTATTTTGTCAAACCACATTTGCTTGTCGTCATTTATATCAAATACTTTCAAGTACTCACTTGCGACTTTTTTCACTTCGTCTCCTGTTATTTTGTCAAAGTCATATTCTGTTGGTTTTTCATACATATATATAATATTTTCTCTAACGTCTGACCATTTTGAAATATCTTTACGTGGCTTATTATTTCCTCTCTCAATGCCTAATACTTTCATTGAGTATTCTTTGTTGTCAAGCATTTTCTTTAATTTTGGATCATATTTTTCTGCATATTTTAAACTTTCATTATATACTTCTTCTGCACTATATCTTGATATTACCCCTTTTGAAACATCTAAAAGTTTTACCATATCAAATAGTGCACCACTTACACTCATTTTATTTAATTGAAATTCAAATTCTTCAAGTTTTGCGTCTTTATTAGCTTTTCTCCAGTTTTCAAAATTAGAGTTTGCTATATTTACTAAATATTCCTTTACTGCATCTGGTGGAACACCTATTTCACTATAATATGAAACAGCCGCTTCTTTGTCTTTTCTTTTACTTAGTTTACGTTTGTTTCCATTGTCGTTTTTCATTATAGGTGAAATATGGCAGTATTTTGGTGCTTTAAATCCTGCTTCACTAAATAATTGTACATGTAAAGGTAATGATGAAAGCCATTCATCGCTTCTTATTACATGTGTTGTTCTCATTAAATGGTCATCAACCAAATGTGCAAAATGGTAAGTTGGAAGTCCATCAGATTTAATTATAACTATGTCCATATCATTTTCAGGAAATACTACTTTTCCCTTAATTAAATCATGACATTGTACTCTTCTATCTTCTCTACCTGATGATTTAAATCTTACAACATATGGCTCACCTGCTTTTATTTTTTCTGCCGCTTCTTCTATACTTAGATTTCTACATTTTGCCCATACACCATAATATCCTGGTCTAATTTTAGCATTTTCTTGTTTTTTTCTAAGTTCTTCTTGGTCTTCTGGTGCACAGAAACATGGATATGCTTTTCCAAGTTCAATCATATATTTCGCATATGCTTGATAAATGTCTTTTCTGCTTGATTGTTTGTATGTACCATATTCTCCTTTCCATTCATCTTCACTAATCATTCCCTCATCTGCTTCAACATCAAAGTCCTTTAATGATGATATGATTCCTTCTATACCATTCTCTACTTCTCTTTTTTGGTCTGTATCCTCTATTCTTAGGAAAAATACTCCCTTTGTTCTATTAGCTACTAATTTTGCGCATAGTGCTTGATATAGTCCACCTATATGTACAAAACCAGTTGGGCTTGGTGCAAATCTTGTAACTATTGCTCCATCTGGTAAATTTCTTTCTGGATACATTTTCTCATAAACCTCTATTGGTTTTGCGTCTGGAAAAATTAAATTTGCTAAATCCTTATAGTCCATAATTGTTGTATTCCTTTCTTGAAGATAAACTTCTATATTAGTTGTTTTAAGTATTATACTCAATTTTATCTTTTTTTTCAAGTGTAATTTGAGTTTATTTATTAAATTACTTAAAAATATTCTAATTCTATATTGAAATGAGATGAGAAAAGTGCTATTATAGGCAAAGTTCTCCTTTGGAGGACGCACAACATAGGCAAAGTGTATGCGACGTAAATACGGAGGTTTTATCGTGAAAAAAATTACTACAGCAAAACGTATTACCGCAGTCCTGTTGGCGTTGGTACTGTGCTTCAGTCTGACGGCAACGGCTTTCGCTGCTGAGATGTCGTTGAACAACGCTGAGAACAGCAATCACGGCGTAACTTTCTGCGAAATTAACTCCGAAACGGGAGAGGTCCTTGGAGAAGATGGTTCTATCATGCCCAGAGAAATGCAATACCTCACTGGCATGGAGGATTTTACATTTGATATGGACCAAAGCCGTTCGTTTACGGTTACGCCTAATAAAGGGTGGAATTTGAAAATTATTATTTCCCTCCCTACGAATGGAGTAACCGTAACCGTGAAAAAACAAGGCTCGCTGTTTAATACCACTAAGCTTACCATCCCTACTGGTGGGGCAACTCATTACGATTTAGTCAATAATTGTAATGGTGGTGCTTATGTTGTAACTGTTTCGGGGACGGGAGCAAGAGTTATTATGCAGCTTGTCCAAACGCAATACGCATAAGCAACTAATTCCAACAAGAAAGTAACTTGAAATATTACACTTTGCCTATGGAAGGAGCTGACACGTGTCGGCTCCTTTTTTATTTTTTTAACTTGACTTTATTACTCTAAAATGATATTATAAAATAACAAATTTGTATTGCAAAAGAAAAATATAAAGAGGTGATTTTTATGAAGTTATGGGAAAAAATTTTTATTGGAATAGGTATAGTCTTAAGTATATTTATTATTATAACTATAAGAAAGTTTGTAATATATACTAATTTAAATTACTTAAATAAGGAACAACAAAACATAGGTAATATTTATTGCAAATTTACCACGGAAGGACAAATAATAGAAACTTATACAAAAGGTAATATTAAAAAATCAGTCCTTAAAAATAACTCTAAAATAATCACACAAATCACAAAGCCCGACTATTGGATTGTATATGAAGATGATGGAGTAAATAAAACAAGAACAAAACAATTTCCTAAAAAGACAGAAACATATATAGTGTCAGAATCGGAAAATAAAATACCAAATTATGCTGACTTTACAATATTATTTGAAAAGATATGGAGTAGTATTTGTTCTAGTATAAGAACTGAAACAGTTGATGGACAAGATTATTACGTTATAAGTGGTCACAATGTTAATTTTGTATATTTAGAAAATACTAAAAATGTAAAGGTTTATATTAATAAAAATACAGGTTTGGCATATAAAAAAATAGAAACAATAAAAGAAAATGGAAATATAAGAGATAAAATTTCGACATTTGAATATAAATTTAATGTAGTAACAGATGAAGATGTCGCAGAGCTTGATGAGCAAGAATACAAAATTAAAAACTAATATTATTAATATTTAGAAAATTATTCACAAAATTCTGTGTCATATTAATTAAATATTCAAATATGTTGATAGTTATCAACAAACTATCAACAAATAGTTAATACCAAGCTATGAAAAGCTTGGTATTTCAATGTTTTATTACACCTCTAAAATAATTGGCAATATCATTGGATTTCTCTTTGTTTTGTTAAATATAAAGTCCCTGACATCATCTTTTAATGTTGATTTTATAATTGTCCAATCAGTTATATGTCCTTCTTCAAGTTCTACTACTGTTTCTTTTATAAATGATTTTACTTGTTCCATTAAGTTTTCAGATTCTCTAATGTATACAAATCCTCTTGATATAACATCTGGGCCTGATACAATTTCGCCTGTTTGTCCATCCATTCCCATAACTATAACAATTAATCCATCTTGTGATAAATGTTGTCTATCACGAAGAACTACTGACCCTACATCGCCTACTCCAAGACCGTCAACCATAACTCGTCCTGAAATAACTGTTCCATTGTATTCAGCTGAATTGTCATCCATTTCTATAATTTTACCATTACCACTTATAAATACATTTTCTTTAGGAATTCCCATTTCTATTGCTGTATCCTTATGTGCCATAAGTTGTCTATATTCACCATGAACTGGTATAAAGTATTTTGGTTTTGTTAATGCCATAATTAGTTTTTGTTCTTCTTGGCACGCATGACCTGATACGTGAATATCTGCAAGCGCACTGTATACTACTTCTGCTCCAATTTTCATTAATTGGTCTATTACTTTTGATACTGATTTTTCATTTCCTGGTATTGGGTTTGCTGATATTATTACTAAGTCATTTCCTGTTATAGTTACTTTTTTGTGTTCTCCATTTGCCATTCTAGTTAGTGCTGACATTGTTTCGCCTTGACTTCCTGTTGTAATTATTACTAATTGGTCTTCTGTGTAATTTTTTATTAAGTCAATATCAATAAATAAATCTTCTGGCGCATCTATATATTTTAATTCTTTTGCAGCATCAATCATATTCATCATACTTCTTCCTGATACTGCTATTTTGCGTCCAAATTTAACTGCTGAATTTACTATTTGTTGAACTCTATGAACATTTGATGCAAATGTTGCTACTACTATTCTTTTTTTACAACCTTCAAATAGTCCATCTAATACTGGTCCTATTGATTTTTCAGACATTGTAAAGCCTTTTCTTTCAGCATTTGTACTGTCTGACAATAAAGCCAGTACTCCTTGATTTCCAAGCTCTGCTAGACGTCCTAAGTCCATTGTTTGACCATCTATTGGAGTATAATCAATTTTAAAGTCTCCAGTGTGAATAACAATTCCAGCTCTCGTGTGTATTGCAAGCATGCAAGCATCTGGAATACTATGTGCACTTCTTATAAATTCTACTTGCATTTTTCCTGCATTAATTGTTTGTCCTTGCTCTACTATATTTATTTTTGCTACATTTAATAAATGATGTTCTTCAAGTTTATGTTCAATTAATTTTGCTGTAAGTCTTGTTGCATATATTGGAACATTAATTTGTTGTAATAAATATGGTATTGAACCAATATGGTCTTCATGTCCATGTGTTATAAATAGCCCCTTAATCTTACTTGCATTTTTTACTAGATATGTGAAATCTGGAATAACTAAATCTACCCCAAGCATGTCATCTTCTGGAAATTCAAGTCCACAGTCTACTAATATAATTTCATCTTCATATTCAAATAATGTAATATTTTTTCCTATTTCATCAAGTCCACCTAATGCTATTATCTTTAGTTTACTTTTCTTAAAATTAAAATCAATTATAGATTTATTAGTCTCAGTTCTTTTTACATATTGACTTCTATTATTATTTGAAGTTCCTTCTGTTTTTCTTCTTGTTCTAGGTCTTCTTGTTGTTTCTCTTTTTTCTTCATCTGCTCTAGCTTTTTTTATTGTTTCATATTCTCTCTTTTCTTCTCTTTTTACAAAGTTTCTTCTTTCTTCGTTATTAGTATTATCTCTTATACTATTTTCCTTAATTGTTTTCTTTTGATATTCTCTTTTTCCAGTATTATTTTTTTTGTAATTTTTATTATAAGTTTTCTTATTTTGCTTTTCCTCTAAGTTTGAGGATGCATACTTATCTGTTGTTGTATTTTTCATAATCTCTCCTTTTCTATTTTATCCATACGTCGAAAAAACATATATATAATTTTACTAATAGCTTTGCCATTTATAAATTATATATACACTACTATAAATACTGATCGAAGTACATTTTTCGTCAGCTATTTATATATATAATCTCGTTCCTAAACATATTTAATAAAATCTCTTCTTTACCTTCTCTAGGTAATCACTGATTACTATTATACAACGTTTTTATTTTATTGTCAAGAATTGGCTTGCTGATTTTCTCAATGCACTTACTTTTTTAATCTTCAAAATGTATAATTCATTATTTACTAAGAAATTATTCGTTTTCTATTTCAATTACTTTTAAATCTTCTATACTTGGTGAATATATTGATTTTCCTTTATAACTAAATCGTGATCCATGACAAGGACAATCCCATGTTTTTTCAAGGTTATTCCAAGTAAGTTCACATCCAAGATGTGTGCATACTGGCTTTATAATGTATATCTTACCATCTTCATCACAATATGCTCCTACTTTTTTATCATCAAATTCTACAATTCCTCCTGTTCCCTTTTTTAAACTTATTAGTTTTTCTTTTGGAATTTTCACCTTTTCTATTGTCCATGATGTTGCAACTTCTTTCATCATATTTCCTAATTCTTTATGATTTTTAATCGGTTCTAATCTTGTTGATGAGAATACATCTTCATATGGATTTTCTTTTCCTAAAATCTTATCTACTATTATATTAGCTGCTACATTTGAGCTTGTCATTCCCCACTTTTTATATCCTGTTCCTACATATACATGTTGCATAAGATTTGAAAATTCGCCTATATATGGAATTTTGTCAAGTGATATGCAATCTTCTGTGCACCAACGATATTTAATTACAGTATCTTTGTAATATTTTTTTGCAATATCTTCTAAATATTTATAACTGCCTGATATGTCCTTTCTTTCTCCTGTTTTATGACCATTTCCTCCTATTAGTAGTAAGGCCTTTCCATTATCTTGTGCTATACGTATTGATAATGTCGGATTTCCTATATTAATATACATTCCTTTTGGTAATGGCTCTTTTGTTTCTACTCCGATTAGATATGACATTTCTTGATACATTTTTAGAAAATAATATCCTGGTGCATTTATTGTTGGATAATGAGTTGCTAAAACTACATATTTTGCTGTAATTGCATGTCCGTTTTCTGTAATTACTTTATACTTTATTTCCTTATTATTCTCTTCTGATATATCTTTATATTTTTGTATCTCAATATCATATTCTATAGTTTCTTTGTTTTCTATTGTATCGTTATCTTTAAACTTTTTTACATCAATTACCTTTGTTTTTTCAAATATTCTTACTCTTGAATTAATCGCATTTACTAATCCTTGTGCGTATTTACAAGGATTAAATTGCGCTTGATTCTCAAATTCTATTGCTCCTTGTATTTTAAAGGGCAGACGTAAGTCAGTAACAAATTTTGCATTAAGGCCTAGTGAGTTAACTGCTTCAACTTCCTTTTTTATTTGCTCTACTTCATCTACTTTTGTCGTATATACATATGCACTTTGTTTTTCAAAATCGCAATTTATATTTTCATATTTTATTATTTTTTCTATATCTCTAATTGCTTTTTCGTTTGCCACTAGATATTGCTTTGCCTTTTCTTTTCCCTGTGATTGTATTAAATAATCATAAAATAAGTCATGTTGGCTTGTAATCTTTGCTGTTGTGAGTCCGCTTGTCTGTTCACATATTCTTTCTTTTTCTAATATTGCTACTTTCATATTTGCTTTTGATAAATAGTATGCTGTTGTAAGTCCTGTAAGGCCTCCTCCAACAATACATACGTCTGCTTCTATATCACTATTTAAACTAGGAAATTCCTTTCTTTCATTTTCAACGCTTTCTATCCAATATGATTTCATAATTCCTCCATTCATTTTTTCTTTTATTCTTCCCAGTTTTATCAAATATATTAAAGGAATGTGTAAAATTACACATTCCTTTATTTTAATTTAATACCTTTTTCTCTGCCTTATCATAAATATCTTCTCTATTTTTTCTTCTATCTATAACATAGGTGCTTCCAAATATCGTTTTTGCTAGGTGCTTTACATTTGCACCTGCTTCACCAACTTCAAGTGTGTTTTTAAATCTGTCTTTAGTTACCTCTATTGCGCCAATTGAAATTGATGTTATAGGAAATTCTTCAATTATCCCTTTTCTATTTTCTACTTCAATATACCCTCGTGTAAAGTCTTCTTCAGTAAAAAATTTTTTAACCTGTGTATCAAATTCTGCAATTATATTTTGACAAGTATCTTCATAATTTTCGTCTTCCGATATTGCTACAAAATCATCTCCACCGATATGACCAACAAAGTTATCTTCATTTTTCATAACATTTTTTAGAATTAATTTTGCTGTGAATTTTATTATTTCATCACCTTTTGAAAATCCATATGTGTCATTATATGCTTTGAAGTTATCTAAATCTATATATAACATTGTGTACTTTTTCTTATTTGAAAGCCTTTTTTTCATTTCAGCTTGTATTTGTACATTTCCAGGAAGTCCTGTTAATGGACTTACCATTCTATTTGAATTAAGTAGTCTAATTATATTTGAAATATTATAGTATAAAATTTCTTCATCTATTGGCTTTTCTATATATAAGTCAACTTCATTTTTAAGAATTGTAATTTTATGTGCTCGATCTTTTTTAGATGATATTACAATTATTGGAGTTATAGAGTTATCTTCGTCTTCTCTAATTCTTTTGCATATCTCTTCTACTTTCATATCTTCTGGTAATGTATCTTCATTTATTATTAAAATGTCAGGTATGCTGTCTAATATCTTTTTAAATTTTTCATTAGTATATTGTTTTAGTTTTATCTCTTTGTTACATTTTAGTACATCTTTTAACTGTTTTTTTAATTCTTCATTTTCATCTAAGATATAAATATTCTTCATACTTTCCTCATTTCAATTTTACACTATTTTGTTTTTATTATATTGTTGCTCTTAATTCTCTTGTAGCTTCTTGTTCATTTATATTTATTACTACTACTTTTACAAGATGTGTCCCTTGGTGAATTTCAACTTTTGCAGTAGCTTCTTTTAAATTATTTTGGTCAAATTTATTTTCTTCTCCATCAACATATATTGATATACTTTTTATCCCATCATCATCTTTTGCTTTTACTACTAAATTGTTTTGCTCTGCATCAATCGTGAATGTTGGCTTGTTTGCTCCTACTATTGTTCTTGTAATTGTTTCTTTGTTTTCTTCTTTATCAACTGCAACTACTGTAAGCTTTCCTCTGCCTTTTTCTACTTCTATTTCTTCTATTAGTTCTGTTTCACCTTCTAATGCATCTTTTCTGATTGGTTCTTCCTCATTCCATTGGTATGTCATATATAAAAGTGCCGTTTCATCATTTGCTATTATTCTTAATTTTGTTCCTAGTTTCTCAAACCTTATAGTTGGTTTTATTACATCTGAGCTTTCATATAGATATGTTTTTTGATATTCTGTTCTATTTCCATAATAATCAATTACTGTAATATTTAATACATTATTTCCATTTGGAATATCAATTGTTCTTGTTACATCTACTGTTTCATTTCCTTTTATCTCTGTTTCTTCTCCATCATTCCATCTGTATTTGAATTCTTTTATTGGATATTGTGTAGCTATTGAAATAGTTACTTCTTTTCCCATTTTTTCTGTTCTTACTTGTACATTATCTTGTGGTTTTGTTCTTCCGAATGTTAGTGCATACACTGATTTGCTTGTGATTATTATTCCTATTACTATACATGCTATTGCAAATACTCTAATAACTTTTACTATATCTGCTTTTTGCGAATATGTGTTTCCTATAAATTTATAATTATCTCTATTACTTTTTTTCTCTTCTATTATTCTGCTTTGTTTTGATATATCTCTATTTTCTCTAACTTTACTGTATAATTTTTCGCTTGTTAATCTAGGTTCCTGTGATTTATTTGTTATATTATTTTGTTGTTCATCCTTAGGATTATTATTCGTGTTTAATATTAAATTCATCTAAGATTTATCCTTTCCTGCTTTGTTATTAGTATTCCTTTTTTGCATTATAGCATACAAGTTTTTTAAAGTAAATATTTTTTTGTTTTAATTTATGAAAAATTATAGTTATTATTAAGACTTTTTTACTATACAAAATAACTTAATAATTACTTTTAATATAGAAAACTTTTACACAAAAAATTGAAGCAAACTTTTACGTTCACTCCAATTTTACTTTTTATAATACAAATCTTTTAATTAAGAATACTCCCGCTGCTACTATCATGAATGCTCCTCCTGATATTGCAATGTATTTTGGTGCTATACCTGCAATTACTGCTAATACTACTGGTGCATAATCCATATCATCCTCTTCTTCTTTTTTATTATTTGGGATTGAGTCAATATCGGGTGTATCGCTATCATTTTTATCTTTGCTAATTTCTGCCCAGTTTGTCATAACTCCCATATTATTTTCATCGTTAATCCATGTAAGTACAAGCTCTATTGTTGCACTTTCACCTGGTTTTAATAGTTTATCTTTTAATTGGTCTGTTACTATTTTCCCATTTTCTTCTCTCCACAATGGATTATCTGCTTGGTTGAATTTTAAACCTTGTGGTATATAGTCTGATATTTCAGTGGCATATCCATCAATTTCACCTTCATTTGTAATACGTATGCTATATCTAAACTTTATTACTGTATCTTTTAATCTTTTTTCATTGACTTCAACTTTTACAGCTGGTTCTGGTTCTTGCTCAGCATAATGGTCTGTTTCCATTTCTTTTTGAACACCATCTTCAATTACTATTGCATGTGTAACCCATTTTCTAAGTGCTAAATCAAAATATTTTATATATATTTTTTCAATATCTTGGTCATCATCTTCATCAATCCACTTGTCAGGAGTTGAGTCGATGTCTATAACATCTTCATTATTCTCATCTTTGTCATTGCTGATTTGTGCTTGGTTTACTACTATTCTATCTGATGTTACTGGTAAAGTAACTTTAAATGCAACTTTTACATCTGCATAGTCTGGATTTTGTCCCATTGTTTCAGCATCATATGCTAATAATAAGTTTGAATTACTCTTATCATATCCTGAATCACCTTTTGTGTTAGTTTTTCCATTTTCTTTTGATAAATAGTCTGTTCTAATTGATTTTGCTTGTTTTACATCTGTTGTTACATTTCCATTTTCATCTAACATAACCCATTTATAGGTTTGGTTTGTTGCATTTTCTGGTAAAAATTCTAATCCCTCTGGAATATCATCTTTTACTTCAGCAGCATATCCATTTTGTGTTCCTTCATTATATACTCTTATAATATAAGTTACAACATCATTATGCTCAACTCTTACAGGATCTTTTGCTGGATTTTGTTTGAACGTATATTCAAAGTTTGTTATTTCTTTTCCTTCAACAACTGTTCCATATCTTGTTGTATCAATTGTTGGAGCTCTATCATATACTCCATCTGTTTTTAATTCATCTTCATTTACCTGTGATATGAATTTCTTAAGCGCTAAGTCAAATTTTCTAAGAATTACTTTCTCAAAATCATCGTCATCTTCTTGTCCTTCAAAGTAATTATTAGGATTTGTTTGGTCTAAATCTTTATTGTTTGTATGTCCTTTATAGTTAGGTAAGTCAGGATCTGATGGTATTACAGCATTTGCCTTATTATCTCTATCAGGTAACCCTGACTCATTATAATACTCTGCAATTTCTGCAATATTAGTAAATTCTTTTAATGATGGTGCATTATTTTTAACTCTACATTTAATTTTTAATTCTTTTGGTGCTTCTAAACTATCTTTTGATTGATCAAATGCCTTTATTATATTTTCGACATCATTTTCTTTTGATAGTTTAGTTGTGTAAATTGTTCTTTTTGTTTCATCTGCTGGATCTATTAACCATCCATAGCTTGCATTAAATTCTGTTGCTTCTTTTATTGCAGAATCTGTTGATGTTGGATCTGATATGAATTCTAAGAATTCTGGTAAGTGATCCACTACTTTTTGTGCATATCCGTCTACTTGCCCTTCATTATATATATTAATTGTGTATGTTACAATATCACCAATTCCAATGCTTATTGGGTCTTTTCTGTGTTTGTAAATTGCCGTATTTTCTCCTCTTTTTAGAGTTGAAACATCTATAACTGGTGCTCTATTATATGTTTTGTTATTTACTGCTGATATATGTTTTCTTAATGATAAATCAAAATATTTTCCTAATAATACAAGATCTTCATAGTCATCATCATCTTGTTCTCCTTTACCTATCTTGTTTTGTGTTCCTTGATAGTTTGAGTTTGTATCATCATGATGAACATTTTCTTTTTGTGAGTCTCTATCAGGATAATTTCCTGCATTGTAAAATTCACTTATTTCAGCAACATTTTTTAAATTTTTGTCAGTAGAGTCTGCTTTTGCAGTTACTGTACATTCAACTTGTACATCAGCATAACTTATTGTATAATTTCCACTTGCAGGCGCTTTATCAAAATGTGTTAAATTTGTATCTTTTAAATATGTTGTTGTAATAGCTCTACTATTAGATGGATCTGTAGTCCAACCATATTTTTGATTTATTGTGCTTCCTTCTTTTAATTCTAATCCAGTTGGTAAATAATCTGTTATTTTAGTTGCTTTTCCATCAATTTGCCCTTCGTTATATATACGAATTGTGTATACAACTGTGTCTCCTGTTTCAACTGGTATCGGATCTTTACTATGTTGTTTTTTTAGTGTTTTTCCACCATCTAGTTCTGCTGTTCCTGTTGCTAATGTTCTTAAATCATTTTGATCAAATTTTGGTTCCCTTGATTCAAATGATTTGCTTGCTCCATTTTTGTCATTTATTTGTGAAATGAACTTTCTTAATGCTAAGTCAAATTCTGGTTTTACAATATATTTTTCATCATTCCAGTCATCTGTAAATGTTTGTGGTTTTATTACTATTACTGGTTGCTCTGTTGCTACACTACTTGCTGGTACTGACCAATATTTTAATGATTTTGCACTAAAATTTGCTGAAATGTTTATTGCAACCTTTGTTGCTGTTGTGCTTAGTGGTAATGATATATAAAAATCATTATTTATACTATTTTTAATTTTGTCTGCAATTGTTGATCCTGTTAATTCAGTAGTCTTGTTTGAGCCTACTAATTTAACATTTGAAATTTGGCTACTTCCATCTGTAATTGTTGCATTCAAAGTTATTCCATTTGCATTTCCTGTAAGTCTATATGGTCCAATTAAGAATTCATTGTTATTTGTTGTTACAGCTGCTTTTGTTTTATCAAAAGTTAATGGTGAAGCTATTGATGGGCATTGATAATTTCCATTCTTTTCAGCTGTTTCTATTAAATATTTATATAACGCTAAATGTGGTACATCTGTTGGTAATAGTCCTATTGAACCTCCACTTGAAGTTCTTGCATGGTCTTCTAGCGCTGTTCCATCTAAGTAGAAATTTCCTCCAGAGTTTTTATCAAAAAATGGGTGAAATTCTCCTGATGGGTTTGTGAAATACCATATAGCTGCTTGTTGTACTACTTCTATTATATCTCTTTCAACATCTGATGAACTTGCTCCTGGTACTTGATATACACTAAAGTCTAAACTTGATTTTCCATTATATCTTGCTGCTGCATTTAATAACGCATTTTTAGATGTTGTATCTTCTGGCATACATATATTATTTAATAACCATAATAATTTGTTATAGTTTGTTCCATTCGCATTATCAGGTAAAACGTTCCTGTATATTGAATATGCTGAGTTTGTGTATAATCCATCTGTTGGGTCATTTAGGTAAAAGTATTCTGTATATTTTACTGGATTTCTTCTACCATCATTGTTTAGACCAAATCCAACACCATTTTTTAAACAATATACTGCAGCATTTCTTGTTTCTACTGTACTTGGTGTTCCTGAACTATTTGTTTCTATAATTTTAATTACATTTTTTGTATTTCCGCTGCTTGAACCTGTAAGAACTTTGTATGTTCCTGTTGGTCTTGCTGCTCCATTCCATAGGTTAAAATATACACCACTAGTATATGTTGCAGCTTGACTATAATTATTCATAGTACTTACAATCATAACTAATGTGAATGTAATTAGTAGTGCAATCTTTAATATCTTATTGAATTTTCCCATTTTACTCTTCCCTTTCTTTACTCTTTTTTGTTAGTAAAATCTTTTACATTCTATATTTATTGCAAAAATTTTGTATTACTTTTAACATTTTTTGCGTATTACTTTGTTATTATTTTTTCAAATTATAATTAATTTATGCCTTTTTAATAATACTTTTTTATTATACTACAAAAATCAAATAAAATCAAGGCTTTTCGAGCTTTTTTTGTGACATTTGCATTACATTTTTAATACAATTTTTCAATATATGCATATTTAGTTCTTTTCATGTTCAAATAATTGTCAATATGCTTTTTTGCAGCTTTTGATATATCATATATTCTACTTTTTCTCAATATTTATTTTTTATTCTAATAAATTTTTTAATTTACTTGTAACATATCTATTTTAAATATATCTATTAAAAACAGCATATTTTGAGCCCATTGGTATTACCAATGGGCTTTTGTTCTTCACTTCTCTCCTTTTTGTATTTTTTGTTTACCACTTAGAAGTGGATTGTGCTCAGCCAGTTTACGAATTGCATCCATCCATTCTGGCATTCATTTGACAGTTCCCCAAGGAATTTCAAGGCTTCGTCTGTTCCATGGGAGAATGCGTTGATGTAGCCAAGTGCTGCCTTAAAGGTGAATTCTACGAACTGCAACCAACCATCATACCAACCATAGATGACGGGGATTTTCTCAGGGAGCTCTGGGTAGAAGTATGCTACAATTACATTGAGTATAAGCCCGATTACTGCACACCGTACAATTCCTCTTGACAGCCTATCGAAGAATGTCCAAAAACTGTGCAGGTTAATCCTGGGAAATCGAAACTTCCTCTTTGCCTTCTTGGTGTTCGTTTCCGTCTCACCCTTTTCTTTGTCGCCGCTAGTGCTGTTGTTCTTTTCGTTCTGGTTCTCAGTATTGTCGTCCTTGTCCTCTACCTCATAGGTAAAAAGGTTGACAAACCACATGCGAATTCTTTCGATGATGTTCATTTTCTCTTCCTCCAGTTGTTAAATAATGATTATGATGAACAGAATTGCGATTACTCCTGCGAGTAGACTTGATATAGTGTTGTTCAGCCCCCTTTTGTTGAAAAACCTCTTGCTGCTAACGTAGATTTTTGGAGTTACTGCAACCACTTTCCTGATTACCCAGCCAATTGCCTCAACTACCTTTTTACAGGTATAACCGATTGCATCGATAGCTGCCTTTACGAGAATTCCGCTGGTCCTTCCAGACGTGGTGACATTGAACAAGCTAAGTGCCATCCGAATACCGATAATCATGATGATGATTACTGCCACCGTGCTTGCAAGTCCTGTTGTTGCGACCGCGATACTGGGCAGAGCCCAATTCTTGATGATGTGATACAATGCGATGAACATGTTCTTTTCCTCCAACATTTGTTTTTTATGCGAACACCCTAAGGTGGTGTAAAAAGGAACTCTATATGAAAAAGCTAACGCTTGTACTATACTAATTATAGCACTTTTGTTAGTTTTTGTCAAAATTTAGTATTAAAACCCAGCTTAGTAGTTTACATAAAATTATTCTCAAAAACTCACTTCAAAAAGTGAGCTCCTAAGGAAATTTTTATTTATCCATTAGCCAATTTATAACATTTATCTTTTTTATTCCATCAAAATCAGCTACTGGATCTATATCCATTGTTAATATATATTTAGGATAATGATTATCTATATTTTGAAGTGATGCTAATTCTCTTTCTAAAGTTGACTTTTCTCTTGTTGTGTATGCAACTTGAAAATATGTAAATCCTTCTTTGTTTTCAGCTACAAAGTCAACCTCTTTTTCTCCCATTTTTCCAATATATACTTTATATCCTCTTCTAATAAGTTCAAGATATACAATGTTTTCCAAGATATTTCCAACATCTAAGTTTCTTCTTCCTAACATAGCATAACGCATTGTTACATCTGTTGCATAATATTTTTCTCCAGATTGCAAATATTGTTTTCCTTTTATATCAAATCTTGCAACCTTATTAAAAACATAGCTTTCAACTAATGAGTCTAAGTAATTTTCAACCGTATGAACAGATATTGGTCTTCCGTCTGATGTTAAAGTGTCTGCTATTTTTTTTATTGATAAGCAATTTCCAATATTGCTAAACATAAATTTTGCAACTGTTTTTAACATAGATGTATCGGCTATCTTCTTTCTTTGTGATACATCTTTTATAATTATTGTATTGTATAAAGCATCTAGATAGTCATCTATTTGAGATTCTTCTTCTAATTTTAACGCATAAGGAAAAGAACTTCTATTAGTATAATTTAAGTAAATTTTTTCGTCTGCTTCTTTTTGATAATAATCTACATATTCTTTAAATGATAGCGGATACATTTTTATTTCTATATATCTCCCTGTTAGCAATGTTGCTAGTTCTCCTGATAGTAGAAATGCATTTGAACCTGTTATATATACATCTACATTTTTTATTATGTATAAACCATCTACAGCTTTTTGAAATTCAGGAACATTTTGAATTTCATCTAAAAATACATAATACTGCTTTTCATCTTTTATCTGCTTTTTTATGTGTTGATATAAATCTTTATAATTTTCAAATTCATTATCTGGATTTTCCAAATTTATTGATATTATATGATTTTGTTTTATTCCAATACTTTTCAAGTAATCAATATATATATTAAATAATGTTGATTTTCCACATCTGCGTATTCCAGTTACAACTTTAATTAAATCTTTGTCCTTCCATATCTTTAATTTCTCTAGATACTCTTTTCTTTCTATCATATTTTCTTTCCTTTCTCAAGTGTAATAATATAGTACATTTCAAGTTTATCAGTCAAGTCTCCCCCACTTCAACTCTTCTCTATAAATATTATATCATATGTCTTAAAAATTTGCAACATAATGCAAACTTTTTATTGTTTTATATTTTTTTTGCATTTTAATTATATTTAGATTTTATTTATTATATTATGTTTTGACTATCTAAATTGTCATATTATCTTATTATTGATATAGCAGAATAAATTAGAAACGCTATAAATATTAGTTGTAAATATTTGTCATTTATTTTTTGTAGCATTATGCTTCCTATCGTTCCACCTATAACTCCACCAATTCCACAAGGTATTCCTAATTTCCAATCAATGTAGTTTCCTTTGTTATAGAAAAATAAACTTGTTAATACCATTGGAAGTATACAACATACTGCCATTGCTCTTGAGTCTTTGTCACTTAATTTTAGTATTCTATTAAATATAATTACTGCAATTATTCCTCCTCCTGAGGAAAATAGTCCACTTAGAATGCCTATTGCAATTCCTGAAATTATAATTTTTATATTTTTAATTTTAAGCTCTTTGGCTTTAGTTTCTGTTTTTGTTTTTTTCATAAGTTTAGTGTTTCTTTAAATTAAGTTTTTATTCATAAAAAAGTTTCTTTGCTCATTCTTATTAGCACTTACTCTATTATCTAACAAAGTAATTTTGCTATTATTTTAATTGGTATTACTAAATACTATTATATAAAAATTAAATAGTACTTCTTTTCTTAATAGAAGTACTATTCATTTTCAATTTTAATTTCTTTTGGTTTTATTTTTACTTTTGATTTTGTTAGTGCATATTCTTGTGCTTCATTCCATCTCATAACTTTTATATCTCTATATGTGTCAAGTATCTCTGAATACTTGTTATATTCGTCTTCCCATACTGTTTGTGGAATTTTGTCAAATGCGTCAAATAATTTTTCCGCTTCACTTAGGTATATTATTTGCTCTTGTGGAGACATCTGGTCATATTTTTTAGCAAATCTATATAAACTGTCTAAATTTTCGTTTGCTTTTATAAAGCTCCAAAAATCTTTGACATTTATACCCGCTGAACGCATCTGCCCTATTGAAATTAAAACTAGCAAAATTGCAAATATTATTAATATAAATATTATTGCTAATAATTTCATTAATATTCTCCTTGTCTTTTGATTTTACATTTCGATTATAGCATTACTATATTTATTTTTCAAGTATTCTTAATTAAAATATTATTCCCTATTATAATATAAAAATTCTAATAAAAACTTAAATGTTCTTATTAGAATTTTATTAATATAATTTTCTTATTTTATCACAATTTTCTCATCTTTAACTGTAACTTCTGCTTTATCTTTTATCTTTTCATCAAGTATTGCTTGAGCAATCTCGTCTTCTATCATTGTTTGTATTGCTCGTTTTAGAGGACGTGCTCCATATTCTTCATTTACTCCGCTCTTTGATACTAAGTCTTTTGCCTCATCTGATACATTGATTGTAATTCCCTGTTTCTTCATTAACTTTTCGACATTATTTATTAATATATCAACTATGCTTCTTATATCTTCTTTTTCAAGTTTGTGGAATACAATTATATCGTCAATACGATTTAAGAATTCTGGTTTAAATTCTTTTTTAAGTTCATTCATTACATCTTTTTTTGTGTTTTCATATTGAATCTTTGGATCTTCATCTTGTGCATTTGTAAATCCTAAACGTTTCTTTTCAGTTATTAATTTTGCTCCAATATTTGATGTCATTATTATTATTGTATTTTTGAAGTTAACTGTTCTACCTTGACTATCCGTAAGTCTTCCATCATCTAAAACTTGTAATAACATGTTCATAACATCAGGATGAGCTTTTTCAATTTCATCAAATAATATAACAGAATATGGTTTTCTTCTAACTTTTTCTGTTAATTGTCCCGCTTCGTCATATCCTACATATCCTGGAGGTGCGCCTATTAATTTTGCTGTAGAATGTCCTTCCATATATTCTGACATATCTATTCTTATTAATGCGTCTTGTGAGCCAAATAAACTCTCAGCTAAAGCCTTTGATAATTCTGTTTTTCCAACTCCAGTTGGTCCTAAAAATAAGAATGATCCTATTGGTTTATTTTCATCTTTTAGACCTAATCTGCTTCTCTTTATTGATTTAGCTACTGCTTCTACTGCTTCATTTTGACCTATAACACGTTTGTGTAAATTTTCTTCTAAATTCTTAAGTTTTTTGCTCTCATCTTCTGATACCTTTGAAACTGGTATACCAGTCCATGCTGATACAACTTCTGCAATATTTTCTTCTTTTAATGTTAATATTTCTTTGGTGTTTGTGTCTTTCCATTTTGCTTTTTCTGTTTCTAATTCTTTCTTTTTATCTTTTACACTGTCACGCAATTTTGCTGCTTTTTCAAAGTCTTGTGTTCTTATCGCTTCTTCTTTTTCCTTGTTAATTTTACTTATTTCATCTTTGATAGCTTTCAGACTTTCTGGTTCCATATAGCTTCTCATTCTAAGTTTTGATGCAGCTTCGTCCATTAAATCTATTGCTTTGTCTGGTAAAAATCTATCGTTTATATATCTTGATGATAGCTCTACACATGCTTTTAGGCTTTCATCAGATATTTTAACATTGTGATGAGCCTCATATTTATCTCTAATTCCTTGTAAAATTTTGAGTGTTTCTTCTTCTGTTGGTTCTTGTACAATTACTTGACTAAATCTTCTTTCTAGTGCTGCATCTTTTTCTATAAATTTTCTATATTCTTTTAAAGTTGTTGCTCCAACTAATTGTATCTCTCCTCTTGCAAGTAATGGTTTTAAAATGTTTGCAGCGTCTATTGCGCCTTCTGCTGCGCCTGCTCCTACTATTGTGTGAATTTCATCTATAAATAATATAACATCTTTTGCTTTTTGTACTTCTTTAAGCATTTTCTTTATTCGCTCTTCGAAGTCTCCTCTGTATTTTGCTCCTGCTACCATATTTGATAAATCAATGCTTACTACTCTTTTTCCTTTTAATGTTTCTGGTACTTCTTCTTCAACTATCTTCTCTGCTAAACCTTCTACTACTGCTGTTTTTCCAACTCCTGGTTCGCCTAGTAAACATGGATTATTTTTTGTTCTTCTTGATAATATTTCAACTACTCTTTGTATCTCAATTTTCCTTCCTATAACTGGGTCTAATTTTCCTTCTTTGGCTTGTTTTGTTAAATCTGTTCCATATTGATTAAGTGTTGGTGTTGAATTATAGCTTCCTTTTCCTTCTTTGCTAGAGTTCTTTTCTATTTGTTCTTCTTCATTTACCACTTTTACTATTTCAGAATATATTTTTTGTGGGTCTGCATTTAATTCTAATAATATTCTTGTTGCAATGCTGTCCCCTTCTCTTAGTACTCCTACTAAAATATGTTCTGTTCCAATAAATTCAGTACCAATTCCTCTAGCTTCCATAAATGCATTTTCTACAACTTTTTTACTTCTAGGTGTTAAGCTTAAATTGTTGATATCGTCTATTGGTGTTGTTTCACCAACTATATCTATTATTTCATTTTTTATACTTTCTGCATTTATGTCTTGATTATTTAATACTTGGCTTGCAACTCCTGTTCCTTCTTCTGCTAGTCCATATAATATGTGTTCTGTTCCTACATAATTATGTCCTAATCTCATTGCAAGTTCTTGTGCTAATTCAAGTGCTTTTTCTGCACTTGCAGTAAATTTATAATACATAGTTTCCTCTCTTTCATTCACCTTATTCGTTTATCTTAAATCCATATTTTCTCGAAAAATCCGGATACAATTAACATTTAATTTTATTGAGCATTTATTATTTCCTTTACAACTTTTGCTCTTTCTACTTCTTGTTCATATAGAGTTAAACTTTTTCTAACTCTATTTTGCAAGTTTGCTGGTTTTGTATATAACATTAATTCTTGAACTTTTGCATCGTTAAGTTCTTGAACTATTCCTAAGTCTACTCCTAGTTTTATGTTTGATAGTAAATCAATCGTTTCTTCTTCATTCAATTTTCTAGCATTTGATAAAATACCATAATCTCTATATATTTCATCTTCTATATCTATTGTACTTTTGGTTAAATATTTTCTTGCAACTCTTTCTTGTTCTTGAACTTTTTTTGTTATTAAATTTAAGTTTTTTACTATATCATTTTCAGTTATTCCAAGAGTTTGTGTGTTTGATATTTGATACATACATCCTTCTATTTTTGAATTTTCTCCATAAACACCTCTAATACTCATTCCTAAGTTATTTACTATATTTAACACTTTTCTGATATTCCCTGTCATTGTTAATGCTGGCAAGTGTACTAATACTGATGCTTTTAATCCTGTTCCAATGTTTGTTGGACACGCTGTTAGATAACCATATTGTTTGCTATAACTATATGGTATTATTTCTTCTAGTTTTTGGTCTATTTCTATTGCAAGTTCCATTAGTGTTTCTATTTCTCTTCCTGAACTGTATACTTGTATTTTTACATGGTCTTCTTCATTTATTGTTATACATATATTTTCATCATCATTTATTATGATTGCTGAATATGGTTTGTTGTTTTTTGCAAAGTCTGGGCTAATTATTCTTTTTTCAGCAAGGCTTTGCTTTGTTAATGTATCTATATCCTTTAAGTCAAAAAACTTTAATCCATATCCAAGTGATACTGTTGCCTCTTTCATTAAATCATATACTTTTTTTAGGTCTTCTTTTCTACATTTTGGTGTAAATGGAATCCCCTCAATATTTCGAGCAAGTCTAATTCTTGAACTTACTACTACGTCTGAATCTTCTCCATTTTGTAAATACCAATTCATACTTATACCTTCTTTCTTCATACTCTTATATTTCTTTACAACGTGTTATTGATTGTCTTTTAGATTTTTTATTTCATCTCTAATTTTAGCAGCTTCTTCGTATTTTTCTTCTTTTATTGCTTTTTCTAATTCTTTTTGAAGTTTTGAAAGTTTGTTCTCTTCTTTTACTTTATTATTTTCTTTATTATTTGTGTTTTCAACTTTTATTGGTTCTTTTATGCTATTAAGTTTTCTGCCTATATGTTTTGTTGTTCCTTGTAAATTTTTTAGTAATGTTTCTATTGGTGCTGAAAATGTTGTATAACAATTTGAACATCCAAACATTCCTGTTTTTATAAAGTCTTCATATGTCATTCCACATGTTTTACATTTTACTGCTTCTGTGTGAAAACTTGGTAGTAAGTCTCTTTCCATATAGTCGCTAAAAAAGTCTCCTAAAAAGCTATTAAAGTTCATTGAGAAGTCAGGCATTTCTAATGCATCCACACCTAATTCTTTCGCACATTCTGTACATAGATATACTTCCTTTTTTACTCCATTTATTATTTGTGTATATCTAACATTTGCTTCTTCTTTTCCACAATTTTGACACTTCATGTTAATTACCTCCTTTTAATATGTGTGTTTTTATTATGTATTTTTACTTTATATTCTTTTTAATATATGTGAGTTTGTATTAATGTTATTAGCATATTTTTTAATATTTTTGCTCTTACTTCATCTTTTAATGGATTTTCGAGTGTTAGTACTTTGTCATTTGTTGCACTTTTTATTAGCATTGCTTCTTTTTCGTCTATTATCCCTTTTTCAAGAAAGTTGTTTACAAATATATCAATTTCTCTTGCTGTTATTTTATTTCCCAAACTTGTAATTGTATGCATTAAATAATCACTTTTTGTGACATTTACCCTACTTATTTTTATATATCCTCCACCTCCACGTTGGCTTTCTACATAATAACCGTGTACTGGCGTAAATCTAGTTGATATTACATAGTTAATTTGTGATGGCACACAATTAAAGTACTCTGCAAGGTCATTTCTTTGTAGTGTTACTGAGTTGTCCTCGTCTAGCATGTCTTTTATAAATTCTTCAATTATGTCTGATATTCTCATTTATTGCTTCTCTCTTTCATTTTATATTTTTGTTTATGTCGTACATGGTTTTAGAATTTTTGTTTTGTTTATACTTGTTTTAGTTTTGATTATTTTGATTTCTTGTTTTTGACTTTGACTTTCTTTGACTTTTATTTTACTATATATTTTTAAAAAATGCAATAGGTTTTTGGAAATTTTTTATGTTATATCTAAGTTTTTAATAAATTACAAGTAAAAGTATGGAATTTTACTTACATTTATTGTATAATTCTATTAAAATTAATTCTCACTTATACACTATATAAAAGGAAGGAATTATATCATGTTAGAAACATTTAAATTTTTAAAGGAAAATACACAGGTCAATTATTTATCAACAATAAATGGTGGAAAACCAAGTTGTAGACCATTTGGAGACCCAATTATGTTTGACAACAAAATATATGTTATTACAAATAAACAAAAGAATGTATCAAATCAAATTTGTAAAAATAACAATGTTTGCATAGTTGCATATGATGGAGAAAGATGGATTAGAATCAATTGTCAGCTTATTGATGATAGTAATAATATCTCAGCCAAGAAAGCTGTAATAAATGAATTTGACTGGGCTATTGAAGCTGGTTATACTCTTGATAATCCTGATTTTCAAATTCTATATATTGCTAATGCTACTTCTACTATTTATAATGAAGATGGAGATGTTCTATCAGTACATAATTTTTAGTAATTTCCTGTATTATAACAAGTATCAAAGAGAGCTACAAAATAGCTCTCTTTGTCTTATTTGTGGAGCAGATAACGGGAAT
>CATKDT010000037.1 GCA_949746675.1 uncultured Clostridia bacterium | reverse complement strand
ATTCTTAAATGGATTTGACATTGCTTCATTTGTTGGTATTTCTTCTCTCTTGCTTACATCTACTTTGTCGTTTATTCCTTCTATTCTTATATCATTTCCCATTACATTTTCTATGTCTATTTCATTTCCATTTGAATATCTGTGTTTAAATGTTATTGGTAATATTGTTTCTGGTTGTCCGTTATATACTTCTATCTTTCCTGTTGTACTTTCTTTTGTTATTACTACTTGATTGCTTCCTGTTCCAATTATTATCTTGTTTACTTTATTGCTTTCTACTACTTCTATAACTTCTTTATCTGCTAGAACTTCTTCAACTTTTGGTTGCAAACCATCTTGTTTTACTGTTGCAATTACTTTATATTTTCCTGCTTTTGTTGCTACAAAATTATATGTACTTGTTTCTGTATTATATGTTACTTTTGCGTCTGTTGTTGTTCTGTTAGTTGTAGCATTATATACTTTCCACTCCATTTTATCAGGTGATAATGTATCTTCTTTTCCATTTAGTTTTATTGTTACAGGATAACTTCCTTCTCTATAGTAATTGTTGTCTGTTCCCAAATTAACTATTGTTTCAATAGAATTAATAACCGCTACTACATTTACAGGTATTGTTCCTACAACTTCACCATCTACCAAAATATTTACATCTACAGCTTTTGTTTCAGCTGTTGCTGAAATTATTAATTTTGTTTTGTTATCACTTAATGATATTGATAGTCCTTCAGTTGTTTCTGGGCTTACTGTTATTGTTCCTGATGGAATTATTGTTATACCTTGAGCATTTTTAAATGTTATTGGTATTTCTTTGTTTGTTTGTCCTGTTGTTAATGTTAGTGATGTTATTTCTTTTCCTTCTTCGCCAAATGTAGCTTCACTAACATTTAAGTTTTCATCAATTGTTATTTCTATCGGTGTTGCTTCATCACTATTTACTTTAGCTGTAATAGTATATGTTCCAGCTTTTTGTGCAACAAATGTTAATACATATGAACCATCTTCTTGTCTCTCCTTCTTAGTAATTTTTGCTTCAGATATAGGAACTGGTTTTCCATCTTTTTTTATTGTAGCACTTGCACTAGATATTGTATATTTTTCTCCATTGTCTTGTCTTGTTGCTTTTAATACTATTTTGTGTTCATCAACATAATAATATTTATCCTTTGCCTCTAATTCTGCAGTTACGTCTAGTCTTACTTGTGGTCTAGGTGGTGTTGGTGGTGTAGTTGGTTCTGGTGTTGGAGTTGGTGTAGGTGTTGGATATGATGGCTGTACATAAGGTATTACATTTACTCTTCCAAGTGCAAATCTAAATATGTATTCAGCATCAGCTACATTAACAATTTCATCTGTGTTTACTGCATTTGCTGCTATTAATTCTATTCCAGTTAATGTATAGTTTCCACCTCTTATTGCATGTCTGAAAGCTTTTTCTGCATCTGCAACTGTTATTGTTCCGCTTCCATCAACATCTCCATATACTAATATTGTGTATGTCTCAAAATACGTTTTTATTTGTGTTCCTGTTCCTATTATATTTGGTAATTCGTCTTTATTTGTAACAGTTTCTCCTGCGTTTTCAAATTCATTTATTATGTAATCTTTTGTTATATTATCTCGAAAGTTTTCTAAACTAAATGGAATTATGTTTTCTAATTCATCTGTTGAAAATACTCTTTGAAAAATATCTCCTCTATCTATATTAGTAGCTGCATATTCACTTACTGCAATAACTGTTTGAAATATACTTGGAGCTTCAAAAGACCCTAATAATATTACTATTAACATTATTGATATTATTTTTTTCAATATCTTTTTCATAAATTATATCTATTCCTTTCTACTTCAAGCTACAAAACTTTAATTAAATTTATCTTAATGTTTATCACTTAAAATTTATCTTTATAGCTTTAACGTATCTTTTTTACTATAACTGTTATTATTACTAGTATTGCTATTGCACCTAATAACATTAAAATCATTGTCATTATTCTGTTTGTTTTTGAAGGTGCTTCTTTTTCAACTAATACAAAAGCTTCTAGTTTATCTGTTGTAAATGTATAGTAATTTCCTTGTACTTCTCCAGTTCTTTTTTCTGTCTTTTCTGTTTGTTCGTTTATTGAATATGCTTCAAGTCTCTTTTTGTTGTAACCTTCTGGTATTGGTAAATATACTGTTACATAACCATTTGGTTCAACTGCTAGACCATCTTTAAGTAATTTGATGTCATAGAATTTTTTGTTACCTTTTATCTTTTGTGTCATCTTTGTTAAGTCATTATATCTTTCTGTTTCTTCTTCAATTAATGATACTGACAATGTAACATTTTCCTCTTTTATTGCTATTGGTTTAGCTTTTATCATTACATCATTTTCTTCATTTTTTATTGTTATAACATCTTCTTCATCTATCTTTATTATTTTGTTTGGAGCCTTCTCCTTATTATTATTGTCTGTTTCGTTATTTGTTGTTTCATTACTTGTTGTTTCGTTTGTTTCATTTTGTTCTCCATTATTTGGTTCTTCAGTTGGCTCTGGTGTAGGTGTTGGAGTTTGAGTTGGTTCTTCTGGAGTGTCTGTTACTTGTGGGTTATCATTTTCATTTGGTCTATCTGGCTCCCTTGTAGGGTCTGGTTGTTGTGGTTGTTGAGTTGGTACTGGTGTAGGGTTGGCTGTTGGTGTAGGTGTTGGCTTTGGATTTATTGTTATTGTAGTAGATGCAGAACCTGCTCCTTCACCATATTTTGTTGCTGGATTACCATTTTCATCTGTGTAGTCATATGTTAAGCTCACACCCCTAGCACTTACAGTTGCTGTTCCTGCACTCTTAGCTTTAAATGTAAAAGTTACACTACGTACATTATTTGCACCAAAAAATCCAAATTGTCCAGAGTAAAGGTCTCCTATACTTCTGCCTGTAAGTTCTAGATTAGACGAATAACTAAATCCAAATTGTGCTGCTGAAACTCCTACTCCAAAAGAGACTGTAACAGATACTGTATCATCTACTGTTACATTTCTAGAAGAAGCTGACATTCCTGCACTATATCCATACACTTTACTTGGCAAACTTGTAAGAATTCCTCCTATCATTAATATCGCTATTAATATAATTGATAAACTTTTTTTCATATTTTCCTCCTAAATATATAATTCATTTATTACTATTCTATTGTAAAGTTGTGTTAACTATTTCTCCTAAATCACTATTTTCTACAGTTATTCCTTGGTTACTTGGACTTGTTATACCGTTTTCACTTGATACTTCATTAGATACTGGAAGTGTATTTGTATCTATTGGTCTGCTAAATAATTCTTCTGGACTTGCTGGCGAATTTGCTACAATATCTCCACTATTATTTTTATTAATTGTTTCGTTGTTGTTATTTCTATTTTTTGGAATAATTATTATAACAGCAACAATCGCTACAATTAAAATTATTGATACTATTAATATAATATCTCTTTTGTTCATTTTTTCCATTTTCTTTTCCTCTCTTTTTGTTGAAATTGTAATGAATATGTCTAAAATGTTCGACTTTTATCCTTTTTTATCATACTCATAAAGAATTATACCGTATTTCCGTAGGGATGTCAACGAATTTTTTATGATTTTTTTAAAAATTTGGCAGGTAAAATTTGTATTTTTTTATAACAAAACAGACCTCAAAATTTAGCTTCTGAAGTCTGTTGTTTTTACTATTAAATTCCATAATTATCTAATCTTAAATGCATTATCTTTTCCAATAAATTCTATTTGATTATTATTTTCATCTAATAATTGAATTTTATATATTCCTTTTTGGTTAAATGTATATCCTTCATTTTTTAAATCTTTTGTAATATCTATTGGATCTTTTTTAATTATGTCTCCCATTGAGTCACATTCTACTAATAATGCTTTTGTAAATTTTTCTTTTCCTTCTTCTAATGTGGCCTTTGTTCCTAATTTGTATACTATTCCCACTCCAGTAATAACTTTATTATCAATTCGTAATTGTGGTATTACTGTATCTATTGTAATTGTTGCAGTAATATTCTCTAAATCTCCTTCAGGTTTCATTACTATTGTATAAGTTCCATCTTCATTTAAGTCTGTTCCTTCAAATACTAAACCATTATGTGTAATACTTTCTATGTTCCCTCTTTCACCATAAACTTTAATATTACTATTATATGTTGCTCCATTTGTTACAATTTCACTTTTTTGTTTTTTTACAATATACGCCTTAATTTTAGGTTCTGATGTGTTTTCATTATTATCTATTATTGTATCTTGTATAGTATTATTAGTTAAACTGTTTTCTTCTTCATTTTTTCCATTTGTTCTTATAAATAGAAGAACTCCTATTCCTGTTACCATACACATTAAGATAATAAGTATTGCTATTTTTGTTTTATTTGATTTTTCTGTTTTTGCTCTTCTAGATCTCATATAATTTATCCTTTTCTCCCCTCAAAAGATTATAACTTACTTGTACATTTATTGTCAATGATTTTTTTCTTAAAACTTAGAATAAATTTGTAATCTTATTATAAAATAATTTTATGTAAAGTTTCCTTTAGTTCAAATACGACAAAAAACAAACCTCGTCATTGAGGTTTGTTTTTGTTTGATGATAGTTTATCTTATTCTTAATGTGTCTCCACCATTAAATTCTATTAGATTTCCTTTATCATCTAGTAAGTGTACTCTATAGTAGTCTCCTGCTTTTAATGTAGTTGGAACTGTATATCCACTTCCCTTTAATTCTGCTGTAATGTCTATTGTTTCTGTTGTTGCTTCACCAGTTGATGTGTATTTTACTAATAATGCTGTTGTAAATTTGTTTGTGCCTTTTCCACCTTCTAATGAAATTATTCCACCTCTCTTACATGTTGTAGATGTACCCATAATAGTCTTACCATTAAGTTGTACTGTTGGTACTACTGTATCAATTGTAAATGTTACTGTGTAAGAACTGTTTGTATCATTGTCTGGTATTATTGTTACAATATATGTTCCATCTTTATTTAAGTCTGTTCCTTCAAATGCTGAACCATTTAATGTAATTCCTTGAATTGTTCCTCTTTCACAAGATAGTTTAAGAGTACTATTAAATGTATCTTTATCTTTTACATTTACGATATTTTGTGTTTTTACAACATATGCTTTAAGTTGTGGATCTGCCACTTTAACTTTAACATCTATTGTTAGAACTACATTTCCTTTTACTAAGTATGTTACTGTATAAACTTCATCTTGTGCTTTTCCAGTATTTACATATCCTTGGTATAAGTAGTTATCTTCTGCTTTGACATTTCTTGATAATATTACTGAATTTTCATAATCGAATGCAGATAATTCTCCTTCTTTTACTTCAATTCTATAATGATTATTAGAAATCATAGTTGCCTTATTTCCATACATGTTTGCATTAAATGTTACTTCTAAGTCAGCTTCTTTTAATGAGTTTATAGCTCTTCTAAGGTCTTCTACTAAGCTATTAATTTGTGCTTGTGTATAGTTTGCTTCTGCATTATAACTATCTACAAGTTCTACTACATCATTCCAATTTTCGTATTCATCAACATTAGTTGTATTTTTTATTGTCTCTACTCTTTCAAACATTTTGTTTAATTCACTAATGTCTACTAATACACTTGATAAGTTTTCAAATACCATTTCTAATCCTTCTAGTTTTGTAGTTAATTCATCTGGGTTTACACAATTTTCTGCATCTTCAACTTGAGTTTTTAGATTTTCATAAGATACTTTTGTATAATTTGCTTTATTGCTTGTTACAACTGCAAATTGTTCTTTTATGCTATCTAATCTTGCTTGTTGATCTTCACTTATTCCATATATAGTCAATGTTCCATAGATTGATTCTGGTTGATTATAGTAAATAGTGTCTACTGTAAATCTAGCTTCTACTTCATATACTCCAACTTCTGTAACACCTTCGTTTGTTGAAACAATTTCACCTGTTGCTTTATTTTTGTAAATATAAGT
The DNA here is from genome assembly GCA_949746675.1 of uncultured Clostridia bacterium. Lineage (GTDB taxonomy): Bacteria > Bacillota > Clostridia > TANB77 > CAG-508 > CAG-793. The sequence continues at coordinate 602 of CATKDT010000037.1, read as the reverse complement.
TACGCTATCTATTCCTGTAGGTATTGTTCCACTTAATGTAAATGTTTGTTTTTGTCCTGTATATGGTAAACTACTTGAGCCTCCCATTCCAAATGTTAATCCTGATGTATTAATGTCTTGTGCAATAATTGCTTTAAATGTTACTGTTACTGTTACATTTGTTGTTGGCATTGTAAATGTTCCATCTGTTACATCTACATTTTCTCCATTTGCATCTGTTACAGTTATTGTATCTAATTCATATCCACGATCTGGTGTTGCTGTAATTGTTACTTGTGAATGACATTTTGAACTTTCTGCTACATTTACTGTTCCATTTTCTGGTGTTGTTAGTGATATTGTGTAATCTTTATGTCCTGTTGCTGGAATTACTGTATCTGTTACTGGTTTTGTTCCTGCTGCATCTGAGAATTTGTTTCCACATCTTGAACATGTATAGTACTCAATATTTCCATCAGTTGTACAAGTTGCTTCTACTCTATCTGTTTTTGTTAAGTTATGTCTTAGTTCTGGAATTTCTCTCTTGTCTTCGTGTCCACATTCTGTACATGTTCTTGTTTCTTCTCCTGCACCTTCACATGTTGCTGGTGTTGTTACTTCGT
>CATKDT010000036.1 GCA_949746675.1 uncultured Clostridia bacterium | reverse complement strand
TGCACAAGACAGTAATGGAAAATCAAATACAAAAACAATACCAGTAACAATAAGAATAGATAATATACCACCAGTAGTTGACAGCGTAACAGCAGAAGCTGATAGATTAAAAATAAGATTTAGTGCAACAGGACATGACAACGAAAGTGGACTAAAGCATTTTAAATATACAATAACATCAACACAAGATACAATATTAGAAGGCATACCAGAAGATAAAAGAACAGGAACGTTTACACTAGGACAAACAGTAGAAATAGTAACAACACCGACAGGAGATAGAGATGAAACAACATATACAATAACAGCAACAGCAACAGATAATGCAGATAACGTATCAACAAACAAAACAGCAGATGTAACAGCAATAGATGGAATAACAGTAGCAGAAGCAAAACAATTAGTAAATGAAGAGAATTACCCACATTATATAGGAACAAGAATAATAGATTATAATCCAGATAATTCTGGTATAGTTTGGCGAGTATTTTATTGTGAAGATTCAAATAATTATTTTGGTGATGGAGAAGGTACTATATATTTGAAGAGGGATATTGTTTCGAATGATACTTGTTTATCTGTTCATCAAGAGCATTCATCTAGCGACGAACTTAAGATTATGAGACAATTAAATCCAATGTGGAGAGATAGTCCATTAACTTTAGGAAATATTACTACATTAAGTGGAAAATTGGTTTCCTGGTTATGTGATCCAAATGAGTGGAAGGAATTAAATGTTGAGGGAGTTACAAAATATGCTGTTGGGGCTGCACCTATAGAGATGTGGCTTAGGGCTTATTCTAATTGGGTAAGTCATAGGGGACAGACTGATGTTTCAATAACATGCGCAATTGAGGACAGGGGGAACGGACGGAACTGCTGGATATTACTTGCAGCCTAGCATTCGGACTTGGTGGGACTTTTTTGAATGGTCACTATGTTGAGTTACCTAATTTAAGTAATATAAGGGGAGCAAAAGTATTTTATAGTTCTGAAGGTAGACAGTGGCTTGCAAGTCCTAGCACTCGTGGAGCTGATGGTGTCGGCAGGAACACATGTGCTGTTTGGATTGGAGCTGTTGGAGCTATTCCTTCGTATCGTGAATCAGATTTTGCAGCGAAATCGCCTATAGTCTGCATCCAAAATAAATAAATATCCAATAGTTATGTATAATGCAAAATATGGGCTATGTCCCGTAGTTCCACTTGACTTATAGTTGATTATAAAAGAAAAACCACAGGCGAGTCTCAAAAGACTCACCTGTGGTTTGCAGTGCTCTTAGAAGGAGCGTTAGGCCATGCGATCTTGGAATTCCACAACAGTGTGGAAAGCAACGAGCCCGAGACCGAGAACAACCACGGTCACTGCACTTGCAAGGGCAATTGCTTTGAATGTGCACTTCATAATGACTTCCCTCCTTGCATTGAATTGCTAAGCCCAAAAGCTTAGAACAATAGTATAACATACATTAAAAAATATAACAATACTTTAATAGCTAAATTACAAAATATCTTGAATTTAAAAGTAAATTCCATTAGTGGCTTAATCGGAATTTAGTTTTGGATTTTTTTATAGTATAATTATATTAATACTTTACTTGGATACAAGG
>CATKDT010000035.1 GCA_949746675.1 uncultured Clostridia bacterium | reverse complement strand
TGAAGCAGAAGAAAAATGCAAGAAGATATGGAAATATATGTTATTAGGAGATAACAAAGAAGCACAAAAATACTTTATAGAAGATATAAGTAAACATAAAAAAGAAGAATTATTACAGGCTTTAGAGGAAACAATTGAAAATATATACGATGTTGACTACAACAATGAAGTTCAAAAAGATACTAAAAATTTTGCTAAAAGTATAAAAGAATATTTAAATAAAGAAGCAGAAGAATATAACTTTTAATAATTATAATAAAGCAAACTAGAAAAAATACAGAAAACCGCATGACAAAAGACATACAAAATACTTATAAAGAACTTAAAAAATATAAAAATATGAGAATATAGAAGAACATCTGTAAAATACTATTGAAAAGAAAAACAATTTATAGTAAAAGTAATAATCAAACTTTGAATTGAACCCTAATTGGAAAAAATCCTAATAATTGGGGTTCAATTCAATACTAGAAAATAATTAAAAGTAAATTGTAAACTATAAATTAAGAGATTAACTAGTTACCAACCTCTTCATCTCTCTTCTAATATCCTCACCATAAAAATAACAAGCATTATAATAACCAAGAATTCTAGAAACAATGCGTTCATCATAAGTATCATACAACTCTTGAAGAGACAAATTAGTAGAAATTATAGTTTTAGTAATCTTATTATTTTGATTTAAAAGTCTAGTATTAATAATATTAAAAAGCTCAGTAACTTTCAAATTATTTTTAGTCTCAGTACCAAGATCATCAATAATTAGCAAATCAACAGAATATATAGAATCTACTATATTATCATTAGACTTGCCAAACTTATAATCAATAATTTTATCAAGCATAATAGGAGCTGTTTGATATAAAACATTCTTACCTTTTTTTATAAGTTCATTTGCAATACAAGTAGAAAGAAAAGTTTTGCCAAGCCCAGTATGCCCACTAAAAAGTAAATTATTTTGACTTGAGCTATCAAAATTATTAATAAAATCTTGGCAAGTTTCTTTAATAGAAGTAATATTTTCACGAGGGGAAATATCAAGACTATACTTTTCAACATCCACTTTATCAGAATATAAATCAAGTCTAAAGTTATCAAAATTTTGATTTTCTAAATCAAAAATATTCGAATTATTATAAGCTAAATTATATAATTTTTGTTTAATACAAGAACACAAAACATTACCACTTGCAGTTTTAATATATCCAGTATCTTCACACTTTGAACACTCAAATTTAGGCAAGAAAAACTTATTAGAAATACGATATTTCTTCAATAAATCTTGCTTTTCAAGTTTCAATTCTTCAATTTCTTTTTTATTCTTATCTGTATTATTAGTAGAAGTAATCAAAGATGTTTGAATAGCCTGGATAGACAAAGATGCAATATTTTTATCAATATCTTCGATGTCAGGATATTTTTCATATAATTCATACTTCCTTTTTAAGCAATCATTAAGTGCTCTATCTCTCTTTTGTTGATATTCAAATAATAAAGATTTTAAATTATTGTTAGACAAAAGGCACCTCCATTATAATTAATTCATATAACTTTTACTCACATACATAATAGAAAAGCATCATATAGATTGAAAAATTGATATACAACTACTAAGAGACCATACATATTAGCAAAACAGCATCATAAATTATTAACATTTTTGCAAATTATTTCTTTTTTATATTAATATAGAAATCATTTAGATCATCATATTTTCTCTCAGTAAAATTAGGAGAACTAGACTTAGTAGCTTTAATTTCTTTATTCAATGAAGCTTTACTTTTTTTATCAGTTAAATATTTTTCAATTTGTTCAACAGTTTTAAATCCATGTTCGTACCAGTCAGAAATTACTTTATCAATATACTCAAAACTTAGACTATATTTGGAAACAGTTTGTTTCAAAGCAAGTTCAATAATAGGCATATCATAACCATAAGTTATATTCCACTTTTCAACATAAGCCTCCTCATAAACAGATAAATTCCTTGACAATCTAAGCTTCCTTTTAATAGATGTAGAAATAACTTTGAGCTTCTCCATCTTGTGAAAGTATAAGTCTAAATCACTATAAGTTTTAATATTATTTTTACTCCAGCCTTCCGCAACGGTAGCAATATAATTTCTATGTAAAGCAGATTTATTAAAACAATAACTAAATAAAGCAATCATAACTTGTTCATCAAATCCATACTTTTTAAACCATAAATCAATATCTCCATACCAAGAAGGAGACATAACACCCTGAAAACACTGATTATTAATAGTTTCAATAGCATTAGCCCTACTCTTATTTTCACTAGCCTCCTTAATATGTTCAGCAGACATAGTAACTTTAGGCTTATATACCTTATTAATCTCAATCTCTTGAAGGTTAGCAAGAATAAACCCTTGATTTTTTCTAATCAATAAGCTTTTATCTTCCCAATATTTGATAGCTTCCTGTATTACAGTTAGAGATAACTCTAATTTTTTAGACAAGTCATTTATTTTGATTTCTTTATTATATTTAGATAAGAAAAACAAATACAGGTAAACTTTAACAAAATCACCACTAGCCTCAGCCAGATATTCTGTAAAAAAAACATCAGGAATTGAAGTTTGAGATAAAATTAAAGATGGATCATTCTGCTCAAATTTCATAATACTATAACCTAAGTTACTACATTTTCAACAAAAGTGTGACAAACTGTGGATAATAACTTCATAAATAAGTGGAAACCAAAATTATTTTAGCTTCACACAAATTAATAACTATTTATAAGAATAAGAAAAGTAGTAATAAAGTTTTCCTTTCTACAAAATTATACTTTTGTTGCATTATATCATTATTAAAGCAAATTTACAACTAGTTTAGATGATAAATACAAATCATTTAAAGGAAAAAATATCTAGTATAAAGCTGTTATATAAAAAGTAAATAATACTTCATGTAAAAGTTTATTTATACAGATATAGTTTAGGACTTAGCAAAAATTTGATAATGTAAAAAATAGTATACAGCACGCTCTCATTATTAAATCCGACTAAACTAAAAAGTAAAATAGGAAAATAGAAAACTATAATAAAAACTACTCTAGTACTGATATTCTTAAAAAGCATACTCATTGTAGCAAAAATAATAACAAACATAATTACATTAAAAATAGCAGTAGGATAATCAATAATTCCTAAAATTTTATTTTTAAAATTATAATTTTTAGGAAAAATATACTTCATAAAAACTCAATTCCTTTCTTACTTAGTAAAAAACGCTTATATACAAAGCTTTTATTCTTTTAAACTATTAACTACTAGCAATTATCCAAAACAACACAAAAACAAAGCTACTTTACTTTAAGTACAAATATTACTGGTCTACTTCCTAAAAAGCAACATCATAGTATTGAAGTTAGAAGAAACATCAACAGAAAGACCACCAAATAATTCCCTAACATAACTATTAATTTTGACTAAAGCATACACTCCACCAACAAACAAGATTTTATTAGAAGCATTAATGCAAAAAATTACTATAATGACAAGTGATACAAAGACTTGAATAACAATTAATGAAAACAAACTCTTAATCCAGATTTTAAAGAACCAAACAGTAGAATTACTAATCAAACTCAAAATTGCAAAAGGGGAAAGGAGCAATAAAACCTGTAATAAAATATATCTTAATGAATAAGAAAGCAATAAATTTACTAATCCTAAAGTAACAAAACTTTTAATAATTCCATCAAAAGAAAAAATATTAAATTCGTTTGAATTAATAGACAAAGTCTTATTTAAAACAATAATTAATTGAGAAAATGAGATATCGTTTCCAGTTATATTACTTCCAATTTCATTAACTGCAAGTGTAACAAGACCACAAATATTTAAAATTTGTTCAAGAACAAAATACGAAAAATTAACAAATATTAAAAAAATCAATACTTTAAAAAAGAACTGACTAGGTTTTTCAATAGGAATTTCAACAATATTTGAATAATAAAACCTAGTTACATAATAAACTACAAATCCAAGAATAAGAGCATCTGAAAGCAATAGCAATCCAGTTTTTCCACCAGAACCAAGCAATTTTGCAAAATATGTATTCGATAGAATATCAGCATTTATAAAAACCATTTGATCTAAGCTTTCATAAATACTATTATCTATTGAAGAAAATATGTTGCTAAAAATAGTATTTATAGTATTTATAATTAAATCTACAACTTCTGTTTGATTCAAAAACTCCTCCAATCCAAGTTTTATTAAATCTAATAAATAGCTTGAGAAAAAAATCTAATAAAATACAGTAAATATAGAAGATTATCCAACTAAAGATTTAATTGCAGCAAGAATTAAATCAAGAGCTAATAATATTCCATAAGCAACAAGAGAGCCTCTTATAATCTTCTTAGCACTACGAATTCTTTCTTCATCTCCAAAACTAAACTTCTTCATAAATAACCCAACACCAACAGCAACAGCTGTTGCTGGAGTAGAAAGTTTAATGAGCCAATTTTCAATATCATCAAAAGCAGAGGACAGCTTATTAATTAGCTTTGGGGTTGCAGCATATGAATTAGATGAAGTACAGAAAACAAAAAATACAACAAAAATTATAACAACACATATATAAAACTTTCTTTTTTTCATAGATTTATCCTTTCTCGCCAATCTAATAATAGGCACAAAAACTTATATTTCTTTGTTGGAAATACTCAAAAACATATTATTTTCTATTTTGACTTTGTAAAGCACGAAAATTCTTAAAGTAGGGTAACATCTTTAGTTTAACAGGTTTCATAATAGAATCACCATTTGATAAAAAAGCTAAACATGAGAAGGTCTCCAATTCTTGGGTAAAAAAGTTAGTATCATATACAAAATCATGTTGAATAGAAGAATTAATACTTGTTGATAGAGAACTACCAATAGAAAAAAAATCACCAGAAAATCTATCAAAATTATTACTTCTAGAATTTTCAGAAAAAGTCTTAGAAATTTTCTTTTTATCCTCTTTTCCAATTTGATTTTGAATATCATCAATTGTAAATTTATCATCAGTTCTAAACCACAACTTATTAATCAAATTTTGGACTATAACCTTAGTAGCATTTTGATTATTTAAAGTATTTAAAATAGAAGTATAGCTTTGAGTAGACACAATATTAATACATTTAGCCTCTCTACTTTGTGAATAAAAATCTGCATCAGAAGAAGTGACATATTCTTGATATTCATCTGAAATAAAGCAAACAGGTCTTATTACAAAATTAGTAGAAGAGTAAGTAAGACGTCTTAAAACTTCAGTTTGAAAATCAAGTTTTAAATAGGCAGCCATTATTTTTGACAAATTCCTATACTCAGCAATATTCATATTCAAAACAACAATTTTACCATTTTCGATAACATCATTAAAACCGTAAAAATTTTCTTCATCTTTTGTAGGGCAAAAAACACGTTTAACATCATAATCAGAAACAAAACAATTAGTAATTCTTGTAATCTCAGATTTTATTAAATTATGTGTCCTGTCATCTAAACTGAAATAATCACTTTCCAAAAAAGTAATTAAATGGTGAAGTAAAAAACAATTATTATGTGATAAATTACCAGAAATAAAGGACTTTCTAACACTATGAAGCTTTTCAACATAGTAATCATAACTAACAGTAAGACTATGTATTTCATCAAAAGAAACATAACCATCATTATAAATTCTACAAAAGTCAATAAAACATTCCAAAATTTGTTCAACTTTATCAAGCCAATAACTTTCAGAGTTATTAGGCGAAAACAAAAGCAAAATAGACTTTATTCTATTAGCCAAAACAGATGATTTAATATTTGGTTTGTCCAAAGGATTATACCTATAATTACTATTAAGTCCAATCACAATTACATCATCAGCTCTATTAAAAATACTAGCAAATTCTAAAACTTTATTGTAAAAATTTCCTTTAACATCAAGAATTAGAAATCCAAGCTTTTGAGAAGGCACATTACATTTATAATTAATAAGCTGATTAGTAAACGGATACACGGCAGAAGCGGTCTTTCCAGAACCAATAGAGCCAGTAACCAATATGTTTTGATATAAACTTTTTTCTGGGATATAAATATTATTATTAAAAGAATCTTTTCCAATTAATAATCCAAAATCAGGGGTCTTGTAACTAAAAATTTTTTTCATATTTGATAGAAATGAAAATATAAAATTAAAAATTATTAGATTAGAAAAAATCAACAAAATCACAAATAAATATTTAGTATACATCCATAATTTATCATTGGTTATAATAAGATTAAAAACTTCAAAATTACTTTTAACAGTTAAACAATTTGAAAATAAAATTAATCGAAATAATATTAATGAAAAAGTTGTAATAATTGCTGTGAAAAATAAAACTGCAATATTTCTTAATTTAATAATTAACCCTCCTTTTCTAATATTTGAAATCAAAATGTAGTATTAATATAGTTCAATAGAAAATTAAGTCTACATATAAAATAAAAAACGTACTAATTCTCAACATTAAAAATATAAAACCTACAAATTAGTTTCATTCTTAAGTTTTAATTTTAACTTTGCACCCTGAACATTATGAAATACAATCCTTTGAAAAAAGCAATAAAGGAAATACGAAACAACAAAAAAGTTAAAAATTAAAACTATAAAAAATAAATCAAGTAAATAAATAATATCACTCCTTCCAATATTTGGCATTATATACCAAAAAAATAAATTTGTCTATACTTTTTTGGAAAAATTTTCAAAAATTTTATTTTAAAAGAATAAAAAAGCTCGAAAACGCATATATAATATTAAATAAGACAAAAATAAAAATTACACAAATCAATAAAATATTGACAAAATAAAAAATAAATGTTTTAATTAAAACACATAAAATAGGGTAGAATAATACTATCAAAAAGAAAAGGGCAAATCATTAAATACTAAACACAAAAAGCCTTGGAAAGGAAGAAAAAATGAAATTTAATAAAGATACAAAAATAGGTGAAATCTTAGAAGTAGCGCCAGAAAAGGCAGACATACTATTAAGTATAGGAATGCATTGTCTAGGATGTCCAGCATCACAAGCAGAAACTATAGAAGAAGCATGTGAAGTACATGGAATTGACGCAGAAGAAGTATTAGAAGCATTAAATAAGGAATAAAATAAATGTCATTAAAATATTCGAAACGAGTATATTAATGACATTTTTATAACAATTTAAGGTAAACTCACCAAGCATACTCTAAGATAAACATTTATAAATTATACAGCCCAACCACCATCAACTGAGATAACCTGTCCTGTAGTATAATCATCATCAACGAGCCATCTAGCACATCTAGCAATATCATAACCTTCGCCCAATCGACCTAAAGGGATTTCACTATTTAACTCTACAATATCATCAGATGTTAAACCAGCATTCATATCAGTATTTATAGCACCAGGAGCAATAGAATTAACCCTAATATGAGAAGGTGCAAGCTCCTTAGCAAGCGACTTAGTAATACCATCAATTCCAGCTTTAGAAGCAGAATAAGCCACAGCAAAAGGACCACCATAAACACTATAACAAGAAGAAATATTAATAATGCATCCAGACTTATTAGAAATCATATTAGGAACAACTTCCTGTATAGTACAAAAAACAGAATATAAATTAGACTTAATAACATTATTCCAATCATCATCAGTAATATCTTGAAAAAGCTTCTCTTGAGCGATCCCAGCATTATTAATTAATACATCAATTTTTCCATACTTATCAAGCACATAATTAACTAATTCCTTAACTTCTTCTCTATTAGAAACATCAGCCTTAAATATATCAATATTTTCATTGGCTTCACTTAAAGATTTAGCCATATCATACGATTTATTATAATTTGCAATAACAATATTGTCCCTTGACAACTCTTCAGCAATAGCTCTACCAATTCCACGAGAAGCACCAGTAACTATAATAACTTTTTTCATAATCAAACTCCTTATATTAAAGCAATTAAAATAATAAAAACAATATATAATTGTTTTAAAACAATGTCAACATTAACTAAAGACTTTCTTTTTTCACATTGTTATGATATAGTATAGTTAAAAATTAAGAGGGAAAATAAGGAGAGACTATGATAAAAAACAAAAAATTAATTATATTTGATATGGATGGAACACTTATTGACTCAGTTGGAATATGGAATGAGATTGATGTACAATTAATAAAAAAAATAGGAAACAGAGAACTAGACGAGATAGATATAGGAAAACAAAGGGACACTAAGTTAAAAGAATATAGCAAAAGTGAAGATTCATATTTAGAATATTGTGGATTTCTAAAAGAAAAATATCAATCAAATTTATCAAAAGAAGAGATAAAAAAACTAAGATATGAAATAGCAGATAATTATTTAAAAAATATAATTGACTATAAGCCAAATGCAGAGAAAGTATTAAAATATTTAAAAGAAAAAGGCTATATATTAGCCATTGCAAGCACGACAAACGATCATACAATAGAAATATATAAAAAGCACAACACAAATATAATAAATAAAGCAAACCTTGAAGAAACATTTTCTATTATATATTCAAAAGGAGCAGTCAAAGAGTTAAAGCCAAATCCAGAAGTACACTATAAAATTTTGAAAAAACTAAATATAAAACCAGAGGAATGTTTAATAATAGAAGATTCTCTAATAGGTGTAGAAGCGGCAAATAACGCCAATATAGAAGTAGCAGTAATGTATGATAAATACTCAAACTGCAATAGAGAAAAAATTAATCAACTATCACAATATCAATTCGACAATTTTGAGAAAATGCTAGACTATGTAAAAAAAGAATTAGAATAAAATTATAAAATAGAAAATTAAATGCAACTCTATAAAGTAAATACAATTTTTAACGATATATAATCGCATAAATTCTAGGTAAATTATTTACAAATGAGCAAAAAAATTATATAATTATACATAGCAAAATAATAAAAAGAAGGAAGTTGAAAACATGTTAGATAAAAAATACAATGCAAGTGAAAAAGAAGAAAAATGGCTAAACTATTGGAAAGAAAACAAAATCTATGAATTCAAAAAAGATGGAAGAAAAGTATACTCAATAGACACACCACCACCAACAGTAAATGGAAAAATACATATAGGACATATATTCTCATACTCACAAACAGAAATGTTAGCAAGATATAAACGTTTAAGAGGATACAACATATTCTACCCATTTGGATTTGATGACAATGGACTTCCAAGTGAAAGACTAGTAGAAAAAGAACAAGGTAAAAGAGCTCATGAAATAGGAAGAGAAGCATTTTCAAAATTATGTTATGAAACAACTGACAAATACGAAGAAGACTTCCAAAACCTATTTAGCAAAATGGGAGTAAGTACAGATTGGGGAATACATTATAAAACAGTAAGCCCATCAACAATAAAAATAAGCCAAAAATCATTCTTAGACCTAGTAGAAAAAGGGCATTGTTATCACAAAGAAAGCCCAGCACTATGGTGTAATGAATGCTTAACATCAATAGCACAGGCAGAACTAGAAACAAAAACTATAAAATCGACATTTAATTACATAAATTTTACAACTGTAGAAGATGGAAAAGAATTTACAATAGCAACAACAAGACCAGAGCTAATACCAGCAATAGTATGCGTATTTGTAAATCCAAAAGACGAAAAACATAAATCATTAATAGGAAAAACAGCCCATATTCCAGTACTAGACATAGAAGTACCAATAATGGCAGACGAAAAAGTAGAGATGGAAAAAGGTACAGGGGCAGTAATGTGCTGTACATTTGGTGATCAAACAGATATAGAATGGTGGAAAAAATACAATCTACCACTAAAAAATATCCTAACAGCAAATGGAAGAATAGCAGAAAACGTACCAAAATATGCAGGACTAAAAATTAAGGAAGCAAGAAAGCAAATAATAGAAGACTTGCAAGCAGGCGGATACGTAGTAAAAATAGAAGACATAGAACATGAAGTACAAACACACGAAAGATGCGGAAAAGAAGTTGAATATGCAGTAATGAAACAATGGTTTATTGATACAATGAGCCATAAAGAAGACTTTATAAAAATAGGAAATGAAATAAAATGGCATCCATCATACATGCATGCAAGATACGATGAATGGGTAAATAATATAGCTTGGGACTGGTGTATATCAAGGCAAAGATACTTTGGAGTACCATTTCCTGTATGGTATTGTAAAGACTGTGGAGAGCCAATATTCGCAGACAAAAGAGATTTACCAGTAAACCCATTAGTAGATAAGCCAAGTGTCGAAAAATGTAATAAATGTGGATGTTCAGAATTTGTACCAGAAACAGACGTAATGGATACCTGGGCAACCTCATCAGTAACACCACTAATAAACATGAGATATGACGAAGAAGAAAACTTTGAAGACATACTAAAACCAATGAGTTTAAGAACAAATGCAAGTGAAATTATTAGAACTTGGGACTTCTACACAATAGTAAAATCATTCTACCACTTTGGACAAAGACCATGGGACAACGTAATGATTTCAGGATTTGTAATGGCAGGTAAAGGAGAAAAAATAAGTAAAAGCAAAGGAAACAGCAAACACGAACCAATAGACTTAATAAATCAATACTCAGCAGATGTAATTAGATATTGGGCAGGGACAGGACGTCTTGGAACAGACATAGTATTTAGTGATGAAACCCTATTACGTGGTAAAAAATTAGTCAACAAAATATGGAATGTATCGAAATTTGTCGAAATGCACCTACAAGACTATAAAGAAAAAGAATTTGCAAACTTTGAATATGTTGACAAATGGATACTAGGAAGATTTCAAGACATGGAAAAACAATTTATCAACTATTTAGAAGAATATGAAATAGGACTAGCACTAAACACATTAGAAAAATTTTTCTGGGAATTTTGTGACAACTATGTAGAAATAGTAAAACACAGACTATACAGACCAGAAGAATTTGGAGAAGAAGCACGTTATAGTGGACAAAAAACAGTATATATATTATTATACAAACTATTACAAGACTTCAGTATATACTTCCCATTTATAACAGAAGAAATATTTCAAGAACTATATCACAATAATAAATCAATTCATACAACTGAAATAGAACCACTAAACTATAGTTTTGAAGACGAAATAAAATATGGTGACCAAATTATAGAGATAATTAGCCAAGCCAGAGGAGAAAAAACAAACAATAATGTATCTCTAAAAACACCAATAAAAAATTTAGAAATAGCAGTAAATAAGGGACTAAAAAATGCAATAGAAAAATCAGAAAAAGACTTCAAAGCAACGCTATTTATAGAAAATCTTAACATTGAAGACAAAGAAGAGAGATATGAAGTAAAAGAAATAGAACTAGAAAAAGAAGAAACTAAGTAAAACTATAGAAAAACAGTTCAATTAACAATAAAATGCAAAAACGAGGAAGTAACAATAGCATGAATATAAATTACTAGAAGTCTAACAAAGGAAATTTAATGCAAGGTTACAACCTTGTTTTTGGATAAGTTTAAGTATAAAAACGAATCAAATGGGAATAAATATAATAAAATCCAACAAAAAATAAAGAATTAGTAAAATTTTTATAAAAAACAGTTGACTTTTCAATTTAAATGTTGTACAATGTTAAATGTGTTCAACATTTGATACACAATAATATGATGCCACTTTAGCTCAGTTGGTAGAGCAACTGACTTGTAATCAGTAGGTCGTCCGTTCAAGTCGGACAAGTGGCTCCATTTATTTTTGTAAAATAGCCAACTGTTTAAAAAATGAGTCATTAGCTCAGTTGGTAGAGCACTTGACTTTTAATCAAGTTGTCCGGGGTTCGATTCCCCGATGGCTCACCATTTTTATTATATGTGGCCCCATGGTCAAGCGGTTAAGACATCGCCCTTTCACGGCGGAGACATGGGTTCGATTCCCGTTGGGGTCACCACTTATAAAGGTCTTTAACTTTGGGGATGTCATTGTTATAGGCTTTTATTTTTTGCCTAAAAATTAAAGAAGATACCTACACAGGTATCTTCTTTTGATATACAAAAACAACTAATTTTCGCTTTCTCTTTTTCTAGTATAATTACCAGAAATCAACTTAGGGAAATACTTAATAACCTTATATATAGCAAGTTTAATCTTTTTACTCCAAAGATAAGTCTTTCTAAGTTTACGTGGATACGTAAGAGGTTGTTCTTCAATAACCATAAGTTGTGTAGGAATAGGCTCTATATTAAAAGAATAATTATTAGAATTGTTATTATCCCAATCACCTTTATCATTTCTGAAACACAGATTTAAAGGCTTAGAACTTGAAAGTAAAATTTCAGCTTGAAAACCAAGTTCAGTTTTACTCATTTCAATTTCGCCCAAATCATCCCAAGAATTTCCGAAACCATAATGCACAAAAACACTCTCACAATTATCTTGGAAGAAAGTACCAGTATATGAGATTTTAACAGTAGTATTTTCAATTAATTTATCAGTATTAAAAAATATATTTTTCACCAATTCCATAATAATCTCCTAAAATAAGACTATTATAATTATACTTGTAAAATCTGTAAATTTCAACCAAAAACAAAAAATGTATTATAATTGTAAAATTTGTAATATAAATATTAAAAAGCTACATATTTCGACATTAAAGGATCACTTGTACCAACGACTTTACCTAATATATTAAATTTAGAATCTTTAGTTAAAACGATATCCTCGATAGAATTATCTTCAGCTCTTAAAACCAAATCTTTTTTTCTAACAATAAATCTTCTAAAAATATAATTTCCATTATACTCAAAAAGGCCAAAATCTCTATTAGTTAAAGGTGCATTACACTGAATAAACACAACTTCACCAACCTTAATCTTAGGAATCATAGAGATGTCATAATTTTTAACAGCAAATGTAACATTAGAAAATTCTTTAGGACACTTAAAGAAACCATCAAGAGAACCAAAGACAGGAATAGAATCATATTTAATATGATTAAAAACATTATACCCATTTTGTTCTTCTGTTAGTTCATGATCATAAGTATACATAATAGGTTGAACTGGAACTTCAAGAGCATTACAAATTGCCTTAAGAGTCTTATGGCTGGGATTTCTCTCCTCCTTTTCAATATGAGTTAAGTGACCAATATCGACATTTGTAATCTTAGACAAATCAGTTTTTGAAATATTTTTATCCTTTCTTATTTTTGCAATAACACTTCCAATCATAAAATCCTCCCAAATAAAATTTTATAACATTATATCAAAACTGAAACAAAAAAGTCTAGTCAAAAAGACTAAAAAAACAAATTTTATAAACATAATAAATAAAAAACAAATAGATGAATATAAATTAATATTAGATAAAAACAATTATTAAATAAAACAATAAGATAAATCAAAATTTATAGAGAGAAAACAAAAAAAAATAAAATTTAAAACAAAATCATTGACCAATTTATTTAATAATAATATAATTATAGTACACAATAGATAAAAAGTAGAAAGGATAAAATAAAATGTTAGATCCAAAACAAAAAAAATTGATAATAGTTGGAATTGTACTATGTATCATATTTGTAATATCAATAACATTTAGTACTATTAATATTGGAAGTGACAAAATTTTACAGAACGTTAAGATTCAATATATAAATGTTGCAAGAATGACTCAAGCAGACGCAAAAGAAATGCTAGAGGGGAAATTTGAAGAAAAGAAAAAAAATCAAATTAAACTAAAGCATAATGACTTTGAAACAACAATATCATTAGAACAACTTGATGTAACTACAAACATAGATGATAAAGTACAAGAAGCATACTCTATTGGAAGAGTAGGGAACATAATAACAAATAATTATGCAATAATGTCAAGTTTAATAATGAAAAGGAATATACCATTAGACATAAAAATGAATGACGTAGCTATTGACGACATAGTAAATGATATAGAATCAAAACTACCAGACAGAAAACAAGATTATACATATTCAATAGAAGGTAATGAACTTGTAATAAAACCAGGAACAACAGGGGTAATAGTAAAAAAAGAAGACTTAAAAAAATCTATAAAAGAAAAAATAAGAGACTTTGAAGACTTAAGACAAGAAATAAAAATTCCAGTATCAACAGAAGAACCATCACCAATAGATATAGTAAAAATAGTTGAAGAAATAAAAACAAAACCACAAGATGCATATGTAACAACAAACCCAACAAAAATACATGTAGAAAAAAAGGGAATTGAACTTGGAATATCAATAGAAGAAGCAAAAGAAATATTAAAAGAACAAAAAGAAGAATATGTATTACCACTAAAAATTACAGAACCAAGTGTAACAGTTGCAAGTTTAGGAGAAAAAGCATTTACCGACAAATTATCTAGATTTACGACAAATTATGATGCGAGCAATAAAAATAGAGACAACAATTTAAAAATTGCAGCAGAAAAATTAAATGGTACTATTATAAGTCCAGGAGAAACATTTTCATATAACAAAACAATAGGAGCAAGAACAATAGCAGCAGGATTTAAAGAAGCAAATGCATATTCTGGTGGAGAAGTAGTACTTGATGTAGGAGGCGGAATTTGTCAATTATCATCAACATTATATAATGCAGTACTTTTAACAAACTTAAAGATAACAGAAAGACATAATCATTCATTAACAACTTCATATGTTCAAGCAGGCAGAGACGCGACAGTTGCATGGGGCTCATTAGACTTCAAATTTGAAAACGATAGAAACTTTCCAATAAAGATAGAAGCAACAGCAAGAGATGGAGTAGTAAATATAAGTATATATGGAGTAAAAGAAGATAATGATTACACAGTTCTAATAGACACAAAAACATTAAATATAACAGAAAAGAAGACAGAATATAAACAAGACAATACTTTAGCACCTGGAGAAGAAGTAGTTGAAAGAAAAGGATCAGATGGAATAACCTCTGAAACATACAAAACACTCCTAAAAAATGGAGTAATAATATCAAAAGAAACAATATCAAAAGATACATATAGTCCACTATCACAAGTAATTAGAAGAAACAAGCAATAATAAAAATCTGGGAGATAAATTATCTTCCAGATTTTAAAAATTGTATCCCTTAGAAATCAAAGAATTCTCAATTTCATTAACTCGCATTAAAAGTGAATAGAAAAATTTCGACAAAATATACTTAGAATTTTTTATGTTAAAAGTCATATTCTTAGCCTTACAAGAATTCTTAATATCAATAAATTCATTTTTAATAATAGGTATCAAAGATAGAGAAATACATACCAAAATAAAGATTTCCTCAGTATTAATTTTAAATAATTTCAAAGGACTACACAAAAGCTCAATAGTTCTAGCAGTCTTAACAGCAGTAGTAGTAAAAGAATAAATAACAGTAGCATTACAAACGATAAGAAGCTTTAATCCAACAAAAATAGCATTAATATAATTATCAAGCATGCAGTTAATAACAAAAGTAAAAACAATAAAAGGCATAACCTTAAATGTTATAGAAAAAATAATAAAAGCTTTATATGTGTTGTAATTTTTTGTACGTCTTTCATACACATAAGTAAAAAGCAAACATCCAATTATAAGAAAGATATTCACAGAAATAGGGATAAAAAGTGGATAACCATTAGGAATAAAAAATACAACAGTACTATATATTATAAAAATTAAAAATTTTACTAAATCTTTCATATTACAACAATTTCTCCTTAATAGCCCTAATAAAATTATCCAAAGAATAATCTTTCAAATCCAAAGTAATACCAAACTTTTTCAAGGAAGATAAAATTTCTAACAAAGTAGGTTCATGTATACCATATTTTTTCAAAATATTACATTTATCGACCAAATCTTTCTTATTAATTTCATAAGCAATAGAACCTTTATCTAATATAATAGTTCTATCAGCAAGCAAAATTTCATCAGCTAAATTAGTTATACAGATAATAGTAAAACCAGATTTATGAAGTGACTTCATAATCTTATAGATTTTTTCTTTACCCTCACTATCAATCATAGTAGTAGGCTCATCAAAAATAATATATTTAGGCTCTTTAGCCAAAATCTCAGCAATCATAATACGCTGCTTTTGACCAAGCGATAAAGAATATAAATCACAATCTTTAAAATCCAACATATCAACCTGCCTCAATGCCATATCAATTCTACTCTCAACCTCATCTTTAGACAATCCTTTAAGAGAAAAAGAAAGTTCATCATAAATTCTATTAAAAATAATTTGATTTTCAGGATTTTGAAAAACAATACCAATTTTATCTCTAACTAAATCAATATTTTTACCCATAGAAATATTAACATCATCAATAAAAATATTCCCATTTTTTAATTTGGTAATTCCGGCAATCAATTTTCCAATAGTAGACTTACCAGAACCATTTTTACCTACAATACAAACAATTTCTCCGTCATTAACAGAGAAATTTAAATTATCCAATATTTTATTATTACTACCTTTGTACTTAAAAGAAACATCTTCAACTATAATCATAGTAACTCCTTAAAATAATTTTAGCAAACTTAAAAATAATGTATAAATCCTCATACCTATGAAGCTAATCATTTTCTCCACGAATATATTTATCAAAAGGAGCCCTTAAAACTCTTTCAACAAATAAAATAACAAAAATGTGAACAGGTATCATAATTAATTGTTTAATAACTCTAGTTGCGAATAATACAGTAAACGCCTTGCCAGAAGTCATACTAGTCCATAAAGTATTAAGCCCCATATTAACAATAACTGCAACCAATATAACAGCAATAACAGTTCTTAAAGCAAAGACTTTATCACTAACAGAATTTTCATCCTTTTTATAAAGCAATAATCCATAAATCAATCCAGCAATGGCAGTACTTACTGTATATCCTGGAAAAAATGGGCCAGAAGGAAATAAAGTTGCACCAATTAAATCACCTAAAACATTTAATAACACAGTCCACTTAGGACCTAACCAAATAGCACATAAACACGTTGGGACAAATGCAAAACTAATCTTAGTTATAGGTGTTTTAATCGACAAAAAACGTGATAAAATTACAAGAGCTGCCAATAAAACAGCAGTAATAATAATTTTTTTATTTCTACTCATAGTAATACCCCCTTCTAATTGCACTCAAAGATATACCTAACCACTTAAAAAATATTAAAGTTTCTTTGAACGTTCAATGAAAATATTAATTTATATAGAAAATATATCATAAAAACTAACATTTTTCAATATAATCTATTTTATTTCAAACAATTCTTGCTTTAATACATAATTTACTTTTTCTTCATCATCAGCATGAATATATCCTAAAACCTCGTCCTGAGAAACAGCATATCCAACCTTTTTCTCAAAAACAAAACCAACACGAGGATTGATACTATCAGTCTTTTTCATTCTACCAGCTCCAAGATAATTAGATAAAGTACCAACTTTATAAGCATCAAGGCTAGTAATTACCCCTGATTTTTTAGCCTTAATTTCAACAATATACTTGGCTTTTTCAAACTTATCAGTATCTTCAATATATGAAACATCTCCACCTTGATTTTGAACTAATTGCAATAATTTTTCATACGCTTTACCATTTCTAATATTTTCAAGAATTTTAGTCTTACCATCTTCAATATCAACAGCTTTTTTAGCTAGTACTAACATATTAGCGCCAAGTTCAGTAATAATATGTTCAACATCTTTAGGCATATATTTCCCTCTTAAAATGTCAACAGCCTCAATAACTTCAAGAGTATTTCCAACGCTTTTTCCAATAGGTTGATTCATATCAGTAATAACACACACAGTAGTCCTTCCAGATAATTTGCCAATTTTTATCATAATATCAGCTAATTTTTTAGCATCCTGCTTATTTTTCATAAAAGCGCCACTACCACAAGTTACATCAAGAACAATTTTATTAGCTCCAGCAGCAATTTTTTTACTCATAATACTTGAAGCAATAAGATGAATGCTTTCAGTACAACTAATAGTATCCCTTAAAGCATATAACTTTTTATCAGCAGGAGCCAAATTCAAAGTCTGCCCCATAATACTAATTCCGACATTTTTCACGTTTTCAATAAAAGAGACGACATCTATTTGAGTATTATATCCAGGAATAGACTCTAATTTATCAATAGTACCACCAGTAAAACCAAGTCCTCTACCTGACATTTTAGCAGAAGGAATACCAAAAGACGCAATAATAGGCATTAAAATCAAAGTAATTTTATCTCCAACACCACCAGTAGAATGCTTATCAACTACATTTCCTAAACTAGACAAATCAAGTACATCACCAGAATACGCCATTGCCAAAGTTAAATCTGTAGTTTCTCTTTCATTCATTCCATTAATATAAATAGCCATTAGCAAAGCAGCCGCTTGATAATCAGTAACATTATCCTTAATATATTCATCTATAAAATATTGAATTTCATCTTTTGATAATTCCATACCATCTCTTTTCTTAGCAATAATTTCTAATATATTCATTACACAAAATCCTTCCAAACAATTTATTTCTATGCAAGGATATTATAATAAAGAAAATAATGCAATAGATTTTGAAAAATTAATTAAAAAAGTATAACTGCACAAACTATTTATAAAAAGACAAAATAAAACTTTACAAAACACCAAAACCTTGTTATAATAGGAAAGCATAGTTAGAGCAAAATTAATATTATAAAAATTATAGTTGTTCTATGTTTTGTAAAATTTACAATTCTATAAAACATAAATTATAGGGAAATTTTATAAAATAAAAACAAGAAACGAGGGAAAATAAAAATGTTAACAGTAACAGGAGTAGCCGTTAGATTTGGCAAAAGAAGTTTATATGAAGACGTAAATATAAAATTCAACAAAAGTTGTTGTTATGGAATAATAGGAGCAAATGGTGCAGGAAAATCAACCTTTTTAAAAGTACTATCAGGAGAACTAGAGCCAAGCAAAGGAGACGTAAGTAAAGAAAAAGGAGAAAGAATATCAATATTAGAGCAAAACCACTTTGCTTATGAAGAATACACAGTAATAGATACTGTAATAATGGGAAATAAAGAATTATATGATATAAAAGTTGAAAAAGATGAGATATATGCGAAAGAAGACTTTAATGAAGAAGACGGAATGAAGGCAGCAAAGTTAGAAGAAAGATTTGCAGAACTTGATGGATGGAATGCAGAATCGGACGCAGAAAGCTTATTAAACGACCTAGGTATATCACCAGAAAAACATTACAAATTAATGAAAGACATAGAAGCAAAAGAAAAAGTAAAAGTATTATTAGCAAAAGCATTATTTGGAAACCCAGATATAATGCTACTAGATGAGCCTACAAACGACTTAGATTTAAAAACAATATCATGGCTTGAAGAATTCTTAATAAACTTTGAAAATACAGTAATAGTCGTATCACACGATAGATATTTCCTAAACAAAGTATGTACTCATATTTGTGATGTCGACTATGGGGAAATAAAGTTATACCCAGGAAACTACGACTTCTGGTATGAATCTAGCCAATTACTTCAAAAGCAAATGAAAGAACAAAACAAAAAGAAAGAAGAGAAGATAAAAGAACTACAAGAATTCATTGCTAGATTTAGCGCAAATGCATCAAAATCAAAACAAGCAACATCAAGAAAGAAATCACTTGAAAAAATTGAGCTTGACGATATAAAACCATCAAATAGAAAATATCCATATATCGACTTTAAACCAGACAGATTGCCAGGAAACGACATATTAGAAGTAAAAAACATATCAAAGACAGTAAACGGAGAAAAAATACTAGAAAATATATCATTTAAAGTAAAAGAAAATGACAAAATAGCAGTACTTGCTGAAAATGAAAACGCAATAACACTATTATTTCAAATATTAATTGGAGAAATTGAGCCAGACGAAGGCGAAATAAAATGGGGAACAACAATTACAAACACATACTTTCCAAAAGACAATAACTACTTATTTGAAGGCCAAGAAAGTATTACAGAATGGCTTAGACAATACTCAAAAGACCCTGACGAAACCTATGTTAGAAGTTTCTTAGGACGTATGTTATTCTCAGGAGAAGAAGCATTAAAAGCTGTAAATGTTTTATCAGGAGGAGAAAAGGTACGTTGTGTACTATCAAAAATGATGCTATCAGGTGCAAACTTTATGATAATGGACGAACCAACAAACCACCTAGACATGGAATCAATAACAGCCCTAAACGAAGGTATGAAAAAGTTTAAGGGAAATATGATATTTACATCACATGACCACCAACTAACTCAAACAGTAGCAAACAGAATATTCGACATAAAAGGTGGAAAATTGACAGACAAAGAAACAACATATAATGAATATTTAGGAATTGAATAAAAATTAATAAAAAGTGAGATTAACTCTAGATAATTTTCTAAATTATATCTCACTTTTATTATATATTAATTATAAATTAGTAGAAAATACGAAGATAATTCAAATGTAGTAGGGAAATTATAGGAAAACTTAGAAAAGAAAAACATTGATGGAGAGCTAAGTTATCTGAAAAACTAATGATAGTAGGAATAGATATAAATGAAGATGCAATATATAAACTTGAAAATAAGTGCATAATTATAAAAGATTTTGAATTATCAACAATTGCAAGAGTATTAGATATAACAGAAACAGATTTCTTAAAAGAATTTAACAATAAGTTAGGACAATCAGAATAAGCTATGTATTCAGTTAATAAACAAGAAAATTAACAGTATGTAAAACAAATAATATATAGATAAAGATAATTACCAATTAATAAAAACAAAAATTAAAAACTTACATAAAACTGATAAAGCTAATACCTCAATATTTAAAGACTTTACATTATGTTAAATAAAGGTAAATAAAAATGAAATTCAGTATTGATTTTTTACAAAAAATATTTTATAATTATAATAAAATAGGATAAAAATACATAAAAAACAAATGCAAGAAACTGTATTAGAGAATTATTTTAATTTGAAAGGGGGACTTTAAGTGAAAAACAAAGACAAAAAGATAATAATTTTAGCAATATGCTTGATAGTATTATTTGGTGTTTTTTTAGTAAAAAACTGTATAAAAAAAGAACAGATAGTATCAGAAAGTGAGATAGAAGTACGACAATATTATTCTAACAATAATGAAGATGAGGTATTTCTATCAGATATAGACTACCTTCCTGGAAGAAATCAATCTTATCCAGGATGGGACGAAATTAGATATGACCAAACGAATTCTGGAAAAATAACAGTAAAAATTGAAGGCGGGGCTTTTGAATTTAAAAAAGGTATTTGGGCTCATGCAACATCACAAATAACTTATGACATTAGTCAGTATAATTATAAATATTTTACATCATATATAGGACTAAATACAACATCTACATCTGGAAATGGTGTAATTTATAAAATATATACATCAGCAGATGGAGTTAACTGGGGAGAACCAAGTATATATACAAAAAAGCCAGGACAAGAAGCAACATTTATTAAAATAGATTTAGAGGGAGCTAATTATCTTAGACTATATGCAGATGCAAATGGCCAGAATGGATCAGACCATAGTGTGTATGCAGATGCGAAATTAACAAATAGTGAAAAGCCAACATTAGCTTTTGGAACAAAAGAAGAGTATGATGAATTAATAAAACAAAAATATACAAATCAAGAAAATATAACTGGAGAATTAGAATTTGATTTATTAAAAAGACAACTTATAAATAATGTTGGAAGTTTTACATTAAGTTCATTATATAATGCTAGTGAAGATAATAAAGAAGCTATTGACTTCTTAATGACAAACCAAAAAGCATTAAAGTATTATATTTTGGGAGGAGAACCATCAGGAAATAGTTATTATAAATCTTTAACAGAATTTTCAAGGTTATATAAAACATATAAAGAAGATTTTAAAATGACAGAAACAACAAAATATGGTACAGTAATAGGCGATTTATATACAAGAATGGCAATAGCAATGTCACTAACGCACTCTCAAAACTTTGGATTATGGTTACAACCAAATGGAGAAAATAGCTCAGATGCAGTAAGACGTTATCAAATATATAAAGACATGCACAAAAATGGAAACTTTGTAGTTTTAAAAAATGAAGATGGAACACCACAATTAAATGAAGATGGAACACCTAAACTAGATGTTACACAATGGTTTGAAAACTATAGTGTAGAAGAAATGCGTTATATTTTTAATAACCTTTCAGATGATGAAGAAACTTTATGGTTAAATGAATATACACAATCATTTGTA
>CATKDT010000034.1 GCA_949746675.1 uncultured Clostridia bacterium | reverse complement strand
TCTTTTAAATGTTCTAATATATTTTTTTCTAAATCTGATTCTAAATAATTTGTATTTTCTTTAATATCTAAAAACTCAAGTACAAATGGATCTTTTACTAAATCTTTACTTGTTTTTAATTCATGTCCTTTTTCAGCTAATTCCAAAATTTTTTGTTTATCTGATGATAACACTAGTCTTTCATATAATAACGAACCTATTTGCCTTTGAAGTTCACGTACACTCCATCTTGAGTTTATGGTTTCTTTAATATAAAAATTTCTTTTTGCTTCTTCATCAACTTTTAATAATTCAAGATAATGTGACCAACTCAATTGCGACGACACTGTTGTCGCAATTGGAAAATAGATATAAAATTTTCTCATTCTTTCTAAATTTCTTTTAGAAAAACCTTTTCCAAATTCATCTGTTAATTTTTGTGAAAGTTTTTCAAGAACTGTTTCTCCATATAGAGCTCTTTCATCTCCTTGTTGGATTTCCATAATTGCTTTTCCTATATTCCAATATAAACTGAGCATTTCTGTATTAACTGTTTGATACACTCTATTTCTACTATTTACAATAAGTTCTTTTATATTATCAAACATATCATTAATCTCATTATTTTGTACTAATTCATTATTCAAAATATTTTCCTCGCTTTCTTAATTTTGAAATGTTTCTATTTTGAACTTGTCTGAATTCTTGACAAGTTAGTTTCTTTCTTAATTTTTATTCTACAATAATAGCCTTATATTTCATACGAACATTTGTATTGTATCATGTATATATTATAAAATCAATCTTTTGACATAAATTTCTAAAATTTATACCAAAAATAATTATGAGTTTAATAAATAAAAAAGAGTTACATACAAAATATGTTAACTCTTTTAATATGCTACTTTTAATTTTGACATCCTTTTTTTATTTTTTTACTGTCAAATGGATGTCAAAATGCCATTTTTGATATATTTAATATATTATCTTATACTCTACACCCCTTACTATTACTGATTTTTCCCACAACAGTTTTTATATTTCTTCCCACTCCCACAAGGGCAAGGGTCGTTTCTACCAATTTTTGGTTCTTCATTTACAATAGTTCTGTCAATTCCGCCTTCTTTTGGAGAAGCATCTCCATCAACAAGTTCAATAGCAGTTTTCTCTTGTTGTAATTTAGCATCAGTAATTCTTGCAGATTCTTTTCTTGATGTTCCTTCATCTCTCTTAGTTACATGCATTAATAATTTAACAACATCATATTTGATATCATAGTTCATTTCTTCGAACATCTCTCCACCCTCTTGTCTGTAAACAACAACTGGGTCATGTTGTCCATAAGCACGAAGTCCAACACCGTTTTTTAGTTCGTCCATGTTATCAATATGTTCCATCCATTTTTGGTCAACAATCTTTAACATAACAACTCTTTCAAGTTCTCTTAAAGATTCTCCAAAATGTTCTGATTTATCTTCATAGATTTCATTAGCTCTCTTAATTAATTCATCAGTAATATCATCTGCATCTAATTTGTCTTTCTTTAATGCTCCCAGTGATTCAATTCCAAATACATCAAATATTTCTTGAGCTAGTCCTTCTTTATCACTAGTTCCTTCATTTACATAAGTTGAAACAACAACTTCTGCAACAGAATCAATCATATTAATAACACTGTCTTTTAAGTTTTCGCCATCAAGAACTTCTCTTCTTTGGTCATAGATGATTGTTCTTTGTTTGTTCATAACATCATCGTATTGTAAAACGTTCTTTCTAATACTGAAGTTTCTACCTTCAACTTTCTTTTGAGCATTTTCAACTGCTTTTGATATGAGTTTTGAAGCTATTGGCATATCATCTTCAACACCAATTTTGTTATAAACATTTTCTATTGTTTTTCCACCAAATATCTTCATTAAGTCATCATCAAGTCCAATAAAGAATTTTGACTCTCCTGGGTCTCCTTGACGTCCAGCACGTCCTCTTAACTGATTATCGATACGTCTTGATTCATGTCTCTCAGTACCAATTATTTTAAGTCCGCCACTTTTAATAACTTTCTTTCTCTCGTCCTCAATTCCTTTTTCGTATTTTTTAACAAGATTTCTAAATTCTTCACGTCTTTTTAATATAGCATCATCATCAGTTTCATTAAATGCTGTTGCTTCTTCAATTTCCTCATAAGTATATTTGTTTCTCATTTCTTGCTTAGCTAGATATTCGCTGTTTCCACCTAACATAATATCAGTACCACGTCCCGCCATGTTAGTTGCAATTGTAACAGCTTTATATTTACCAGCTTGAGCAATGATTTCAGCTTCTTTTTCATGGAACTTAGCATTTAATACTTGATGTGGTATTCTTTCCTTAGTAAGTAATTTACTAAGTCTTTCTGATTTTTCAATTGAAATTGTACCAACTAGTACTGGTTGTCCTTTATCATATGATTCCTTAACTTCTTTTACTATTGCTCTAAATTTTGCATCAATGTTTTTGTAAATTACATCTGACATATCTTTTCTAAGTACTGGTTTGTTTGTAGGAATTTCGATAACATCTAATTTGTAAATTTCTTCAAATTCTTCTTCCTCAGTCATAGCTGTACCAGTCATACCTGATAATTTATTATACATTCTAAAGTAATTTTGGAAAGTAATGTTTGCAAGTGTTTTTGATTCATCTGCAACTTTTACATGTTCCTTTGCTTCGATTGCTTGGTGCAGACCATTATTGTATCTTCTACCATACATAATACGTCCAGTAAATTCATCAACAATAAGAACTTCGCCATCTTTTACTATATAATCCACATCTTTTTTCATTATACCATGTGCACGTAAAGCTTGGTTAACTGCATGAACTAACTCAGAGTTATCTAAATCATTGAAATTTTCAAGATTAAATTCTCTCTCAGCTTTTTCAATACCCTTTTGTGTTAATGATGCTGATTTTGCTTTTAAGTCAATTATATAATCGTATTTTTCGTTATCTTCTCCTTGTTCAATATCTTTAACGTCTTCTTCAATTATCGTTTTTGCCTCTAGTTTACTAACAAATCTGT
Source organism: uncultured Clostridia bacterium (assembly GCA_949746675.1). Classification (GTDB taxonomy): domain Bacteria; phylum Bacillota; class Clostridia; order TANB77; family CAG-508; genus CAG-793. Next base: position 19,427 of record CATKDT010000034.1, on the reverse strand, counting down.
CAGCCTTTTTGTATATATCAGATGCTTCATTAGCACGTCCTGAAATAATAAGTGGTGTACGTGCTTCATCAATTAAAATACTATCGATTTCGTCAACTATACAATAGTGTAAATCTCTTTGAACTAATTGGTTTTTATATACAACCATGTTATCTCTTAAGTAATCAAATCCAAATTCATTATTTGTTCCATAAGTAATATCACAATTATATGCTTCTTGCTTTTCATTTGGCTTCATTTGGCTTACAACAAGTCCTACTGATAATTCTAAGAAATTATATAGTTTTCCCATCCATTCACTATCTCTTTTTGCTAGGTAGTCATTTACTGTAATTACGTGAACTCCTTTTCCTTCTAGTGCATTTAAATATGCTGGAAGTGTTGCAACTAAAGTTTTACCTTCACCAGTTCTCATTTCGGCAATTCTTCCTTGGTGTAATATAATACCACCTATTAATTGCACATCGAAATGTCTCATTCCTAGTACTCTTTTTGAAGCTTCTCTAACAACTGCAAATGCTTCTGGAAGAATATCATCTAATGATTTTCCATCTTTTAATTCTTTTTTAAAATAATCTGTTTTTGCTTTTAGTTTTTCATCTGATAATTTTTCTAAGTCTTTCTCCATACTGTTAATTTTTTCAACTATTGGCATTACTCTTTTTACTTCTTTTTCGCTATACGATTTAAATAATTTCATTTTGTTTCCTCTTTTCTATATGTAATCAAATATATACTTATTTATCATATCATTTATTAACTAATTTTGCAATATTTTAGGTGAAAAAATTGAAAAATACTACACATATATCATGCTTTTTTTTAAACACCCTAAATAATTGTTCATTTCTTCTAACTTTTTAAGAATAATGTACAATCTCTACACCATATATTATACAAGAATTGTCAAATATGATTTTTAATTAAGTGGAAGGAATTTGTACTATGTTTGTTTGTAATTTAAAAATTAATAAAAAGAAATTTGTTTTTTTGTTCACATCTTTAATATTGGTTTTAGCTATTTTACTAATGTTTTTAGCTTTTAATAAAATATTTATTAATACTCCTCAAGATGCTATTGCTGAAAGTAACATTTATAATATCAATAGCGACAACTATACCAACTTTTTGAAAGATTGTCATGAAAATATTGATAAATATGTTGGAACCACTATTCAAATTACAGGTTATGTTTACAGAATGCCTGATTTTACTGATACACAATTTGTTATTGCTAGAACAATGTTAATTAACTCTAATAATAAGGCTGTAGTTGTTGGTCTTCTTGCCGAAAGCGACAAAATAAAAAGCTTCAATAATTCAACTTGGGTTACTTGTACAGGAACTATAAAAAAAGGAAATTATAATGGTGATATGCCATTACTTGAAGTATTAAGTATTCAAAATAGTGATATTCCTGAAGATGAATTCGTTTATTCTCCTAATAATACAATTAATAATGCACTTTAGAATAAATCTATTTTTCACTTAATAATTCTGCCTATAATTCAATTTAGAGTAACTTACTAACATTGTGAAATCGATAGATATATACTTATTAAATACTTTCCCCTCTCTCAAATAAGCTTCTAAATACTCCTTTTTCAATAAGTGGTCCATAGATTTCTTTTAAGATAATTAAAAGAATTGGGCCTAAAATCATTCCCATAACTCCAATTAACTTATATCCTGTATACATTGCTATTAAAGTAAATACTGGATGTATTCCAATATGTTTACTTACTAATTTTGGCTCTATTATATTTCTAACAATGGCCATAATTGCAAGTAAAATAATTATTGCAACACCTAGTACTATATCACCATTTATTGCCTCAATTATTGCCCATGGTATCATTATTGTACTTGAGCCAAGTATAGGAAGAGCATCAACAAAACCTATTCCAATTGCTGAAAGCAATGGAAATGGTACATTTAGTCCCACAAATTTGAATATGGTAAGTCCAATTAATGAAATTATAAAAGATATTACTATTAGTGTTGCTTCTGCTCTTAAGTAATGTCCTAATGATTTAGTAATTTCTCGTAAATGACTTACTAATTTTTTTGTCCATACATCTGGCAAATGATGTTCTACTTGATCAATCATATATATCTTATCTGTACACATAAAATATAATGCCATTAAACTAAAAAATACTGTCATTAACAAATTTGGAAGTGTTGTTATCCAATCTTTTATTTTTTTTAGAGTTGTTGTTATCCAATCACTTAGTGTATGAATTAAATCTGTTTCTGAACTTTTTATAGCATTTTTTAGTTCTTCTGGTAACTTTTCAATTATTCCATCATCTCCTATAAAATTATCTAATAAATTTTTTGCTTTGTCAAAATATTCATCAGACCCTTGCAATAATTTATTAGTTTCATTAAATAATGTTGTTGTTCCCCATCCAACTATTCCTACAATAAGTATTATTGAAATTGCCATTACAAATATTGAACTTACCTGTCTTGTCCATTTAAAATTTTTCATTAAGGCTTTTATTGCTGGCTCAATTAATAAAGCTATTATAAAAGCTATTAAAAATGGCATATAAAAACAAGAAAATTTTATAGCTAAAAATAATATTAATAATGTTAATGCAAAAGCTAATATTCTCTTTGCAACTATACTCCAATAATTTATATCTGACACCATTAAAGCTCTCCTTATAATAATTTAACTCTATTTCATTCTCTTAATTAAATGTTTTTATTATTATATTCAGCTTTTTTTGATTTATACTTTTAATATATCCATTATATTTAAAATAATAACTAGAAAATTAATTTCTAGTTATTTACATAATATTACTATTTTTTCTTATTGTCCTCTTTCAATTTTACCTATTAACATTATTTTAATTAAATCATGTAATAAATGATTTTTTGGTCTTGCATTCACTTGTACTGAATTACTAAAAGAGTCCGTTTCATTTGTTTTTTGTGAATTTACATCAACTTCTAATGCATTATATATTTCAGTTGACATTGCATTTATTGTAGCTTCATTATATTCTATATTTTGTCTATTTTTTAATACTGTATCTACCATTGGGTTAATTACATTATATATATCTGGGTATTGAATTTTTGTGCTTGTATTACATATATTATTATCACTATTCATAGCAGTTGTATTATAAGTACTAGGTTCAACATTTTGAGCATTTGTATTATATATGTTATTATTATTTACATTATAATTTTCCAAAGAAGGCGCTGATGCACTGTTTGCAAAAACTTGCATTGTATCATTATTATTAACATTTGGATTTAAAAATACAGACTGTGTATCTACTGAATAAATATTTGCTCTTTCATTATTATCATATGTAGTATTGTTGTATAATTCATTTGGATTATAATTGTTCCCTATTACTTTTCTAAAATATTCACTATCATACATAAAAAAATACATTCCTTTCTTAATTTTATATGAGGGATTTTTTTATATGATTTATTTATTATGCCTTCATGATAATCTTTCTAAATAAAAATAAACCCTCTAGCTTAAATTATGCTAAAAGATTTATTTTTGTTACTACTTTGATTTTAGTTTTTTATTTTACTTTTCTTAACATTTATTTTGAATTAACTACTGCTTTGAATTTGTTTCCTCTATCTGCAAAGTTCTTAAACATGTCAAAGCTTGCGCTTGCAGGTGAAAATAATACTACTTCTCCTTCAACTGCAACTTCAGTAGCTTTATTTACAACTTCATCTAGTGAGCTACATCTATATATTGGAAGTACTTTATTTTGTTTTTCTAGCTCATCATTTACAGCTTTTTCTATTTTATCTGCGGTATCCCCCATTAAAATAAGTTTTGAAACCTTATTTATGATTGGCTTTGCAATTTCAGTATAATCAAGTCCCTTATCATATCCACCAGCAATTAGTACAATATTTTCTTCAAATGAGTTAATGCCAGCGATTACACTAGCGGGGCTAGTACATATAGAATCATTGTACCATTCAATATCATTTATTTTTCTTACAAATTCTAGTCTATGCTCAACTGGGCTAAATTCTTCAATAGCACTAACTGCGTCATCTAAACTTACTATTCCAAGAGTTGCTAATATAGCAGCACATGCATTTTCACAGTTATGTTCTCCTCTAAGTATCATATCTTTTTGCTTAAGTAAATGCTTTCTAATTCCATCATCACATAGCTTTATTGTTTTATCTTGCTCATCAAATATTGCTCCATCATCAAGTAATGTTTTATGGCTAAAATAACGTACCTTTCCATTTGCGTCTTTATAAAATTCTTTTGTAATTTGATTGTCATAATTTATAACAAGTATGTCATCTTCATTTTGCTTATTAAATATATTCTTTTTACTATCAATGTATTCCTGCATACTTGTATGTACATTTAAGTGATCTGGCATCATATTTGTAACGACTGCAATATGTGGGTTATAATCCATTTTAAATAATTGGAAGCTGCTAAGTTCAAGTACCACATAATCTTCTTTTTTCATTTCACCTATTTTATCAAATAAAGGTGTTCCAATATTTCCACCTAAGAATACTCTTTTTCCACCTTTTTTTAGGATTGCAGTAATTAATGATGTTGTTGTTGTTTTTCCTTCTGTTCCAGTAACTCCTATAACTGTACTAGGTGTTAATCTGATTACTTGTTCTATCTCTGATGTTAGTATTGCTCCTTTTTGTACTTCTGCCTCAATTTCAGGTATGTCAGGTCTACAACTTGGAGAACGAAAGATATAATCGTAATCATATAGAAATTTTAAATTTCCTTTTCCCAAATATGTTCTAATCTTGTATTTTTCTATTATCTCTAATATTTGCTTGTCAATTTCATTTTTCTCTCTATTGTCAAATACTGATATAAAACAGTTTAGTTTATAAAAATATTCTAGAAGTGGAATATTACTAACACCTATACCTATTATCGCAACTCTTTTTCCTTCAATTTCTTTATTAAATTGTTTTAATTTTTTGTTTACATATTCTTCCATATAATGTCCTCTTTCTTTAAATATTCTTTTTCAATTAGTTTTTTTACTAATTCTGTAGTTGATTGATGAGCATTTTCATAGTTTGTTACATCAAAATTTATGTTTTTGTTTCCAACTCTGTTAAATCCAGCATTTTTGTGTATCTCATCTCTTTTAATTATTATGTCTCTAATTTCTTCTTTAGAATATTTGCCTTCATATTGAGCATAACGTCTATTAACTCTTTCTTCTAAATCTGCTGTTATAAACACATGACATGTCACATCAGGATATATTTCTACTAAATCTCTTCCCGATACAATAACATTAAAGTTTTCTCTATATTTTTCAATTATATTTCTTGCAAATTCATATAAAGCTTTATTATTTGCCTTGCTTGCTATTTCACTAACATCTAAACTATTTTCCATACTTTGTATTTTGTCATTTGATATTTCATTTCCATTAATATATATTACTGTCATTTTATCAATAATCTTAAAATCAATATTTAGCATTTTCATTATCTCAAATGCATTAATATTACCTAATTTTTCTGGTGAGATCATAATTTCTTTTAGTGTTGTAATATTTTTTATATCTGCATTCTCACTACTATTTTTAAGTTTTTCTTTTGCTTGTGCAATAGCGAATGTTATTCCTCTATAAATTGCACTTCCATCAACAAAAACACTATTATTTATTAAGTTTGTAAGTTCCTTACATATTGAAGTTTTTCCTGATGCAACCATTCCTTCTATTTCTATAACTTTATTACTCATATATAATCCTTAATTTAAATTTAGGCTTTTATAGACTGCCTATGAGCCTCAAAACATTTACATTATATCAAATAATTTTATATTTCTCAATATTTTTTTCAATTTACTTATACTATATCTTCTTTAAATCTATAATTCTTTATTAACTTAAAACATTAAATTTATGTACTTTCTCAACTTTCTAAAAAAACAAAAACTTAAAGTATATTTTTTCTTTTGTTGGAAATAATGATAGTATAATTTTAATTTGGAGGTGCTAGTTATGTCAAAAGAAACTAAGAAAAAGAAATCAAGTAAAAATGAAAATTCAAACAATAATAATCAAGCTCAACAAAATGTAGATTCAAACAGATAGTAAAATTTTATGTCATATGAAAAACTCCCCATGAGGGAGTTTTCTCAATTTTTTATTTCTCAAGATATGGCTTTAAAAACTGTCCTGTATAACTTTGTTCATTCTTACATATCTTTTCAGGAGCTCCAACCGCAATAATCTCTCCGCCTTTGTCTCCTCCTTCTGGTCCAAGATCAATGATATAATCACATGTCTTTATTAAATCCAAATTATGTTCAATAACAAGGACTGTATTTCCTGTATCCACTAAACGTTGTAATATATCAACTAATCTATGAACATCGTCTATATGAAGGCCTGTAGTTGGCTCATCTAGTATATATAAGGTTTTTCCAGTTGGTCGTTTTGATAATTCAGTTGCAAGTTTGATACGTTGTGCTTCTCCACCAGATAATGTAGTTGAAGGTTGTCCTAATTTTATGTAACCTAATCCAACGTCATTTAGAGTTTGTATTTTTTGTTTTATGCGTGGTATGTTTTCAAAAAATAATAATGCCTCTTCTACAGTCATATCAAGCACATCTGATATTGATTTTCCTTTATATTTTACCTCTAAAGTTTCTCTATTATAACGTTTTCCCTTACACACATCACATGGTACATATACATCTGATAAGAAATTCATTTCTATTTTAATAATTCCATCTCCAGAACAAGCTTCACATCTTCCACCAGGAACATTAAAACTAAATCTTCCTTTTTCATATCCTCTCATTTTTGATTCATTAGTAGTTGCAAATATATCTCTAATAAAATCAAATACTCCAGTATATGTAGCAGGATTTGAACGTGGTGTTCTTCCTATTGGCGATTGGTCAATATTAATTACTTTGTCAATGTTTTGTAATCCCTTTATTTCTTCACATTTTCCGGACTTTATTGTTGAATTATTTAAAGTTTTGTATATATTTTTATATAATACATCATTAACTAATGTACTTTTTCCTGAACCGGAAACTCCTGTGACACATATAAATTGACTTAGTGGGAACTTAACAGATACATTTTTCAAATTATGTTCTGTTGCTTTTTTCACTTCCAAATATTTTCCTGTTAATTTACGTCTATGTTTTGGTACTGTAATTTGTTTTTTTCCTGAAAGATATTGTCCAGTAATTGATTTTTCTACCTTAGCAATTTCTTCTGCTGTCCCTTGGGCCATAACATAACCGCCATGAACACCAGCTTGTGGACCTATATCAATAACTTGGTCAGCAGAATACATAGTATCAGTATCATGCTCAACAACTATTACTGAGTTTCCAAGATCTCTAAGCTTTTTTAAAGTTGCAATTAATTTATCATTATCTCTTTGATGCAGACCAATGCTAGGCTCGTCAAGTATATACATTACACCTGTTAGTCCAGAGCCAATTTGAGTTGCAAGTCTAATACGTTGTGACTCTCCACCTGATAATGTTCCCGCTCCTCTTGATAAAGTTAAATAATCAAGTCCAACATCAATTAAAAATTGTAGTCTTGTATTAATCTCTTTTAAAATTTGCTCTGCAATCATTGTATCTTTCTCATTCAATTCAAGCCCTGAAAGATATTCTTTCATATGAAATACAGACATATCTGTTAATTCATTTATGTTTTTATCTCCAACTTTAATAGAAAGTGCTTCTTTTTTTAAACGTGCTCCATGACAAGTTGGACATTCTGATTCACTCATATAATATTCATAAAATTGAACCATTCCTGCTGATTTAGTTTCTCTATGTCTTCTCTCTAAGGTTGGTATAACTCCTTCAAATGGTATACTATTTTTCCTTGTTCCAAATGTGCTTTCGTACTCAAAGTCAATAACTTCGTCACCTGTTCCATATAATATCTTTTCTAAAAACCAACGTGGTAATTTCTTTATAGGAACTGATATGTCCACATTATAGTGTTTTGCTATTGCTTCAAAATACATTTTAGCTATTGTATCGCCCTTCTTCATTGTACTTGCGCCAAAACATTTAACTCCATTATATAGTGTTAAATTTTTATCAGGTATGATTAAATCTTCATCCATTTTCATTAAGTAACCAATACCAGTACATTCTGGGCATGCTCCCATTGGATTATTAAATGAAAACATTCTAGAAGATATTTCTTCAAAACTAATATTACAATCAGGACAAGCATAATTTCCACTATAGATCTTTTCACTTTGCTTTGGCACTTCTACTTTTACTAAATTATTTGCTTCTTTCATAGCAAGTTCTATTGATTCTGTCAAGCGTGCTCTAATATCATCTTTTATAACTAATCTATCAATAACTATTTCTATTGAATGCTTCTTCTTTCTGTCAATATCAATGTCATCTGTTAATTCAACATCATTTCCATCAATACGTGCGCGAACAAAGCCCTCTTTTTGATAATTCTCAAGTAGCTTTTTATATTCTCCTTTTTTTCCTCTTATAACTGGTGCTAAAATTTGTATCTTAGTTCCTTCTTCTAATTTCATTACGTCATCTACTATTTGGTCTATTGTTTGCTTTTCTATTTTTTTACCACAGTTTGGGCAATATGGTATACCAATTCTAGCATATAATAAACGTACATAGTTATAGATTTCAGTAACTGTTCCTACTGTTGAACGTGGATTTCTAGATGTTGTTTTTTGATCTATTGATATTGCTGGTGAAAGACCTTCTATTGATTCTACTTTTGGTTTATCCATTATTCCTAAAAATTGCCTTGCATATGATGATAAACTTTCTACATACCTTCTCTGTCCTTCTGCATAAAGTGTATCAAATGCAAGTGATGATTTTCCAGAACCTGATAGTCCTGTTATTACAACTAATTTTTCTTTTGGTATTTCTATATTAATGTCTTTTAAATTATGTTCTGATGCTCCATTTATTATTATTTTATCTAGTGCCATTTTAATTAATGTCCCCCTAATTGATAATTTCCTCATTTTTTATTGGTATACTTATTATAAAACGTTTGTTCAATTTTGTCAAGATATTTTTTAAATATTTACTTGTTTTTTTTATAATAATATAATAAAATATACTTAGTACTCTAAATTAAAGCATTTGCTACATTTATATATTATGATAAATATTTATATATATCAAATTATATCTAAATGTTATATGTGTGTTTGAAAGGAATAAGATTAATTATGGAAAATGAAAATGTTTTAAATGAGCCTTCTGCTTTTGAAAATATGACTTCTAAAGAGCAAAAGGAAAAATTAGAAAATATTATGGCACAAATTAAGTTATTACATAGACAAGAGGTAATCTCTGCTGCTTATGAAATTGTTGATATTTCATATAATGTATTACAAAGTGGAAAAATAGTTTATGATATAACTTTAACTGACCCTGAAAATAATGGCAATTTTATCCATGAATATTATGGTGAAACTGATAATCAATTATCAAAGATAGAATTAAAAAGTGATGAAGAACTTGAAAAATACGAGCTTGCTGGTTTTGATACCACAGCTATACGAGATGAACAAAAAGAAATTAGAGAACTTCCTAATAATCCTAATAAAATCTCATTAAATAAACTACATGAACAAGAAAAAGAACTTGAAGAAACTGCTAAGGACTTAGGCATTTCAAAAGATGAAATTGCTATGTATTCTAAAATTGATGGAAACAGTGACTTAAGTCTTGATGCTAATAAAGTTACAGGAATTAAATCCCAAGAGATTGATGGAAACTCTTTTGTTTCTACTCATTACACTATGAATGATGTTGTAGGAATGCAATTTAAATCATATATCATTGTTAAAAATCTAGCTGGAAGACCTTCTGTTTATGGTATATCTGAAGATAATACTTTGACTAGAATTGATGATAATATTCTTACTCCTACAAATGCGTCTTCAATGTCATTAGTTAAATCTAATGGAGATATAAAAAATGTTGGCGTTGTCGCCTCTTTTAAAGTTAATGTTAAGGGCTCAGAATTAAATTCTGACCAAGCAATTGGTTTATATAATGACAATGGTCGTGTTGGTGGATTTTACGCTAGAGGTAATTTAACTGCTGATAAAATGATTGGTGCTGAAGTTCCTTGTGATACTTACAGTAATTACACCAATAGGACAAGAGAGATGCTTGATACTAGAAGCAATCAAGATATAACTCATGAAGCAAATTCTGTTGCAACAAGGGTTGAAGTAAATAATGATAATATTCAAAATGTTAAAGATGGTGGAAATAATATGAATGCACAGCTTGATATTGATGAATTAGCTGATAGGATTGTTGCTAAATACCCTAGCATTGATAAAGATGAATTAATGAATTCCTTCTACAAAAAGGCATATAATGATGAAACAGGAAAAGATGACTATGAATTAATGCGTGAAGCTACTGAAGAATTAATTAAGGAAGACCTTGACCACGATAATGATAATAACAATACTAATGATGCTCCAACTGCTCCATTTAGTCCTTGGAGTAATACTCCTCGTCCTCGTATGTAATTTAAATATACTTATTTTTTATTTAACATACTATTATTAAAAATACCACACTCTCTATTTCCAGAAAGTGTGGTATTTTTGTGAGTTTCTAAATCTTAGAATTCCCCCTTTAAATTAGGAGTTATGTGTGCTTGTAAATCTAAACTTGATACTATAAATAAAGTGCCTGGAATTAGGAGCAATACACGATAATAGGGATGTGCGTATCAATATAGTTGTATAGTGTTTGTGCTGCTTCATATGGAAGATTTACACATCCATGCGAGCCATGATTCAAATACCAGTCTCCTCCAAATGTAGGTTGCCAATTTGCATCGTGGAATCCAATACCACCATTGAAAGGCATCCAAAACTGTACCCATGATGCATATCTTGTTCCATTATCATTATAGCCCCGTAACCATACGCCTTTACCATCTTCACCCATGGTTTTATATGACAAATAGTATACGCCTGTTGGAGTATCATGCCTTGGCGGTTTTCCTGTAACACATGGTGTAATCAAAACACATTCGCCATCGATGTATACCCACACCATCTGCCTTGTAATATCGACTTCGATATAAGAAAGCATATCTCTTGGTGCCAGTCCATCTTTATAAATTGGTTCTCTTATGCGTTCTCCTCCATCCACGAGGTCCTTGATAATTTGCACTTTCTCTGCCTCAATGTCAAGTTCCACTTTGAGTTTGCCAGGTAAGGTCATTGGAGTTGTCAAATCAGTTGGTGTAAATGTTATTTGTTCGCATGCATCTTGAACTTGTTTATTAAGTTCTTCTACAACAGCCTCCACATTCTCCATTTCCACATAATAGTTTCCAACCTCATCTACTTTCACCCATTCTTTGGTGGTCTCTTTGTTCAAAGTATACGTGCTTCCGTCAGCAAATTCAAAGTTAATGACAGCCCCAAGAATAGTGTTTATATCGTTTACTCTACCATTAAGGCTTTCATTTGTGGAAAGAACTTCTGGCATCTCGATAAGGTCTGTGAAATTGATGGTAGTTTCTCCATCTTCAATGCACTCTATGCAAAACGATACGGCTTCATCAAAATCAATCGTTGATCCAATTACTTCGCTCTCAATCGCTAAAGTCCCATCCTCTTGCACTTTGATATACGCATCTACTGGAGATACCATATTTTCCTCTTGTAGTTCTGGAATTGTTTGTAACACCTCTTTTGTCTTTTCCTTGGACACTTTAATGAAGCTTGCAAATATGTATTCTCCGCCTTTGTTACCTTTTTGTGGTTGAACAAATTCTAAAATGTCTAATAGGGATGTTTTAAATTGCTCCACATCACTAATGGTCACCTCAAAATCTTTCCGACAAAATTCGTACTGTGTGTTCTCGAAAGCTAAAGTAATACTTTGCTGACTAAGTTCATCAAAGATTTTGTTTAGTGCTTTGTTAATGTTAAGATACGAACAGTCTACGCCTTGAATTACGGTATCTTTTGCAAAGTGACTTTTAAAATACGCCTCCGTTCCTTTCCAGCTTGCCATAGCTAGTCCAACAAAGATTATGATAATTGCTATGACCAAATTTGGCTTCACCTTTCTCCGTGCTACTCGCCTTCCCTTGTAGTTAGATCTTCTCATACTTCTCCCTCCTATTTGTATTTGTTAAACAATTGTTTATTCAAAAAATATGAGTTTGCTTATCTATTTTACCACAATTTACATAATAATGCAACTCAAATGAAGTTTTTTCTTATTTGAGTTGCTCTTTCACTTATAATTTCAAAAATTCTAATTTAAGTAATGTTTCAAAGAAAAATAATCTATTTGTAATATCCCCTGTAGAGCTCTTATTATAATAAATTCTCTAATTCTTTTATTTTGTCTCTTGTCTCTGCTGCTTTTTCAAATTCAAGATCTCTTGCATATTTTATCATTTCATCAGTTAAACGCTTAATAGCCTCTTCAACAGTCTCATTTTCATTAATATTAGATGTTAGACTTCCGCCTTCTGCTTGGTAGGTTGCCTTAATTGTTTCACGTATTTCCTTCTTGATAGTTGTTGGTGTAATGTTATTATCCTCATTGTATTTTTCTTGTATTGTACGTCTTCTATTAGTTTCTGATATAGCTTTTTCCATTGACTCTGTTAATTCATCAGCATACATTACAACTTTTCCATTTGTGTTTCTGGCTGCACGACCAATAGTTTGAATTAGTGAACGTTCTGAACGTAAAAATCCTTCTTTGTCAGCATCAAGTATTGCAACCAATGATACTTCTGGAATATCTAATCCCTCTCTTAAAAGGTTAATTCCAACAAGTACATCAAACTTTCCAAGACGTAAATCTCTAATAATTTCCATTCTTTCTAGTGCTTTTATATCAGAGTGCATATATCTAACTTTTATGTCTAATCCTGTCAAATATTGTGTTAAATCTTCTGCCATCTTTTTAGTTAATGTTGTAACTAATACTCTTTCTTGTTTTTGAACTCGTATATTTATTTGTTCAATTAAATCGTCAACTTGATTTTCAACTGGCTTTACTTCTATCTTTGGATCTAACAAACCTGTTGGTCTTATTATTTGCTCTGCCACTCTATCATTTGATAATGATAATTCATATTCTCCAGGTGTTGCACTAATAAATATTGCCTGATTAATTCTTTCCTCAAATTCTTCAAATTTAAGTGGTCTGTTGTCAAATGCTGATGGTAATCTAAATCCATAGTTTACAAGGCTTTCCTTACGTGCATGGTCTCCATTATACATTGCTCTTACTTGTGGTATAGTTGCATGTGATTCGTCAATTAATATCAAATAATCTTCTGGGAAATAATCAAATAATGTAAATGGTGCACTTCCTTTTTCTCTTGCACTTAAATGCCTTGAGTAGTTTTCTATCCCTTGACAAAACCCAGTTTCTCTCATCATCTCTAAATCAAAATTTGTGCGTTCTTCTATTCTTTGTGCCTCAATTAATTTATTATTATCCTTAAAATATTTTATTTGCTCTTTAAGTTCTTCTTCTATTGTTCCCATTGCTCTTTGCAATTTTGCTTCTGTTGTAATGTAGTGCGAATTTGGAACTACAAGTACTTTTAAAATATCTGCGGTTTTCTTTCCTGTTAATGGATTGATTTCATCGATTTTATCAATTTCATCTCCCCAAAAATTTACTCTTAATGCTTTCTCCCCCTGGTCTGCTGGAAATATCTCTACAACATCTCCCTTTGCTCTAAAAGTTCCTCTTTTAAAATCCATTTCATTTCTAGTATATTGCATTTTTATTAATTTTTTTAGTAAAGTATTTCTATCTTGTTTCATTCCAACTTTTAGCGAAATAATCATATTTTGATAATCTTCTGGGTCACCTAAGCCATATAAGCATGACACTGAAGCTACAACTATAGTATCTCTTGATTCTACTAATGATGCCGTTGCAGCTAATCTTAATTTATCTATTTCATCATTTATTGATGCATCTTTTTCAATATATGTATCAGACGATGGCACATAGGCTTCTGGTTGGTAATAATCATAAAATGATACGAAATACTCTACGTTATTCTCTGGAAAAAATTCTTTGAACTCACTATATAATTGTCCGTGCTAATGTCTTATTATGTGCTAATACTAGTGTTGGTCTTTGCACAGTATTTATAATATTTGCCATTGTGAATGTTTTTCCGAGAGCCTGTAACTCCTAGAAGTGTTTGATATTTCTTGCCTTCTTCTATTCCTCTTGATAGATATTCTATTGCTTGTGGCTGGTCGCCTGTTGGCTTGTATTCTGAGTGCAATTTAAACATATTTCCTCCTTTGTGACCTAAAAAGTGATTACTATCAACCACGAAAATTCGTGTAATTGTCGAAAAATTCGTGTAAAGAAGCGAACAAATTCGTGTAATTCGTTCGTTTTTCATTGCTTTTTAGTAAACATAAAACTTAATTACACGAATTGGGTCACAAACTTTATTTTTTTAACTAGATAATACTAAATAACATTATTTAAAACTAGATATATTTTAACATCTTTATATAAAAAATACAAGGCATTTGTCAGTCCTTGTATTTTCTTAATTATTTTTATTTATTATGCAACTAAGCGTTTGTAATACTCTTGCATTATTATATCTGTTTCTATATCTGTACAATCAGTGGTTTTCATTTCTTCTGATTCTATTCCTCTCTCTATAAATGGTTCTATATATTCTAAACAATCTTGTATTATGGCATTCTTATCAGTATATTTTTTAAATGTAACCATTGTTGAAGAATGTCCTAACAATTTTGTTATTGCTTTCTCACCATTTCCAATACACGTTGCTTTTCCATTTACATATTTTTTAAATTTACATGAAAATGGATTTTCAGTTGTAAATCTAATTCTTAATTTTTCTGTAATTCTTCTTTTACATTGACCGTTGCATTTGAAATATGTGAAACTTGTTTATCATCTTCTACATATCCATAAATCGCTAGAATAATACTCCCATTTTCATCAACTTTAGTATCAAAAAACCAGTCGTTGTACCTTACGTTTTTAGATTCAAAATTAAATATTTTCAATAATATTTTCTCCTCTTTTTACTTTTATTTTTTATTTCGTATTCAAAACAATTAAAAAATCCTCCCTTCCTAATTTTACACAAAAAATAACAAGCTAGATTTTTATAATAATCTTACTTGTTTTTCTTCGTTTTTTTTATTTTAAACGCACTTAATAAAGTGTGCTACTTACTTTACCTTTACATCACTGCAAAGTCTGCTGAATAATATTAGCTTTACCCTACTAAGTAGGTATAACTATAATTTTTATTATAGTTACTAATTTTGAATACATTTATATTATAACTCTTATTTTAAAAAAATGGAATATATACATTTAAATTTTTTTATTATGCATAATTATTAGCTTTATTTAATATTTAAGTATCCATATTAATTAGAAAACCTTAAAATATAAATATCTCTTAAGTTAAAAATATCTACTTCACATTACATTATGAAGTAGATATATCATTAACTTAATATTAACTATACTAGGAATGATTATTTATTATTCAGTTCTCTTGGTTATAAAAAACTCATATCTATCTCTATTTATCTTTACGCCAGAATTCCATTGCTTGTCTAATCCTGAGTCATTTTTATCCCATCCTCTTGTGTGAATCCCAACAATGTTCCACCTATAGTCATAATAATATATTGGCGAACCACTTTGTCCTTTTTCAGTATCAATATCATAAAAAAATCTTTTTGAAGTTACACCACGAATTGGGCCCTTCTCCAAATATTGTGCATTATATCCGAATACAGCCCCCTCTGGATTTGGATACCCAGTAACTGTAACATGTGTATCATAAACTAGAGAAGGAAGATCTTCACATGCTGTAATACCAATATAACCACATTCCAAACCTTTCATTTCATTTAACTCAATTAGTCCCCAATCTTCATCATCCGAAAGCGTTTTCATATAGTCAGTGCTAGTCCAAGCTTGACGCCCCCAAACAGTACCAAAAGGCTGAGAATCAATATCTTCCGAATCCGATTCATTCTGTCCTGGAATTACCAAAATCGATATACACCATCCTCCCAGTCTTGGATTATTACGCAATGCCCTGCAGTCAAAGCTGCATCTTTTGCCCAAATTACAGCTGTACCATAACAAATTCCATCTGGAAATGTCGTAATTATTTTACAAACATTTGCATAAGGACTATAATGTGCACATTGGTCTGGAGTTAGTTTAATTCTTTCATCTCCTCCTATTATCTTTCTTGCATTAGCTACGTCTTGTAAGCCTTCAGGAATATAATTTTCAGTACTTAAGTTTCCACTTCTAGATTTCTTAGAATATGAAAACGTTTCTGTACTTTCTACTCCTGTTTCTAAGTTTTTTGATGCATAAACATTTGTTACTATTGTATTGTCAATATTTTCACTTGCATATACCCTTGATAAGTTTAATAATAATATTGCTACAACAATTAAAATTGTAAGTATGTTCCATACTACTTGTTTAATGTGTTTCATATAAACACCTCCTTTATATTTATTTAACTAATAATATATTATAGTCTTATTAACATGTAAATTCTTAAATGAAAATTAGTTGCTAATTTATTTTCATATATAATCAATCCTAGTATTATTAGTATATTGCACTATTTCCTATTCTTTCCTATTATACAATTTAAATAAATTATGTAACTCTCACCACCCAAATTCAAATTATTTTTATATAATAATTTTTCCCCTAGTAATTTCTTACTATCCTTATATATCTTTTATCTTTTTATAACTCATCATCTAATACGATAACTTCTGCAACTTCAGTTAGTATTGCTGGACTACTTTCTAGTACATTACCTATAGAAGTAATAGAAACATTTTGTCCTTCTTTCAAGTCTGATAATTTAATTTCAATTCCTCTCCATGATAATTCTGTGTTTTCATTAATTGAAAAATAAAACGCTCCTCTATCATTTATATCATTAATTTCAAGCCCTTTTATAAGAACAAGTGTTGTTCCATCATTATGTCTTTTTATTTCTCTAATCGTAGCATAAAATACATGAGCATATCTTATATTTTCCTCCACACTATTTTCATTGTTTCCTAGCTGGTTTAAATGGTTTGAAATAATTATACTAATACATACTATACTGGTACATAAAAAAACACAAAACAATATTAATATCAATTTTATATTTATTGATTTTTTACTCATAATTTAAAATCCCCCTAATTTATTAAGTTTATATTATCATAAAAATTATTAATATACAAGTAGTTCCTTTTATATTATGTTTTTTCTTTTCTGCCTCTTCATTAAGATGTGGATATAATGAAACAATAATATCCAGTAGAAAAAATTTTTTTGGTGTATATTTAGAACTTTCCTTTAAGTTATGATATCTGTAATAATACTTTTTAATATTGATATTGGGCGGGCGGGATATATGAAAAGAGAATTAAAAATGAAAAAAACAATAATAGAAGAATTTAAAGACCAAGAGGAATTACTAAATATAGTATCAAATCCACTAGGATTTTCGTTAAAAATAACTATTACCTCAAGTAAAACAGCCACTTTAACAATTATTAAAAAAAATAGAAAAATAATAACTTTAGATACTTTGGATATTGAAATAAAATCACAAATACAATTAATTGTAAAAAAAGGAGAAGAAATAATCACTGATGTTCTTTATTACAGATATCTTTTACAATTTATATATCATTATTTATATTATAAAAAAATTAAATTTCTTTACCAATTTAATGGACGGTAAATATAACAACTTAATTATGTCAGAGCAACAATTAGGAAAAATATCCAATATTTCAATGAAAGACTTTAGAAAACAAAATCACTTATCTTTAAAAGATGCACTTGAAAAGCAGCCTATCGTTTCAGATTATAGAAAAGCACTTTTTACCAGTTTGGACTATGAAACACTATTTTTTATATATTTCTATATCTGAGTAATTTATTGAGAATTATAAACTGGGATTAATATTATTAGGTATAATTATTCTACATATATTTCATACAAAAAACAGGTCAGATTTTTATTTAATCTAACTTGTTTTTTGCATTATAATTATATTATAAATCTCATTCATCCTAAATAAAATTTATAATCCATTATTTCACTCATATAAAACAAAAGTGTCTCTAAGGAAGTCCATTCCTATACTTCATTATCTCGTCAAACGTCCATGCGTCGATATAGGGTCCTGTGTTATGACTCGCACCATCAACTGGTTCCCCTCCTAACGTATGTACCCCAATAACGCGTTTTTCTCCTTCATAGTCCGTTATAATTCCAGCACCACTGTCTCCTTTCATTGTCGAACATGTATGGTTTAGCAAGCCCGCATTACCTCTGGTGATTGTACCATCACAGTAAAATTGGTACAAAGGTATATTAGGATCAATCTTATGATCTGGCATCAGTGGTCTATTTAAGTCTCCTGGGTAACCTGAAACAGTTACTTTATAACCTAAGAATTGTGTTGGAGTATCGGAACGTGCAACACCACAATATCCTGTTTTGTAACTCATATCAGTGTCTAATACTAAAAGGCACCAGTCATCTTTAGATTTCCCATACCATTCATATTCTTTATTCCATTGCAACGTATGAACACTCACAACATCTAAATTTATATCTGTTATATTAGGTCCATTACACCCTGGGTATATGTCTACTTTATTAGTAAACACTTTCTTTTCCTTATCATAAACATTGTGCATCGCAGTTATCGCCAACTTAGGGCCAATCATTGTGCAAGTCCCAACACCCCAGTCACCATTTGGAAAATACGAAACCACTTCTCCGAATGGTCCTGTAAATTCCGCCATTGATTCGGAATTGGTTTTCTATTATTATTTCCTGTGATAATACTGTATGGTTCAATTTGATTTTCTGGTCCTTGTAGAAGTAATGAATCGGTTACGCCTTTACTATACGTTCTACTATTTAAAGAATTACGTGTACGAACTTCAGTACTCATTTCTAACGTTTCTTATTACTTCTAATCTTTTCCTATTCTTTCCTAATTATACATTTAAAAATTTGTTTATCATAAAATTTATGAAAATAATTATTCATATACAAAATTTGAATTATAACTCTTTTAACATCTATTTATAAATTATGATTTAATATAGTAATTTATTAATTTAGACAGCCATACATTAGATTTTCAATTATATACTTTGGAATCATTGTACTAATACAAACTATATTTATTCCTCAATACCATCCTCTTCAAAATTAATATCTATTTTGTGTCCCTCATAATTTTCTTTAATGTAATCTAAAAAGTCTTTTACTTTTTCCTCTCCAATATAAAAGTTTTTACCTAAATCAAGAATATTA
>CATKDT010000033.1 GCA_949746675.1 uncultured Clostridia bacterium | reverse complement strand
TTACTGGTGCCTCGAACGGGAATCGAACCAGTGACACAGGGATTTTCAGTCCCTTGCTCTACCAACTGAGCTATCGAGGCATAATTTTTAGAAAGATATCCTTATAAAAAAAATGGCGACCCGGAACGGGCTCGAACCGTCGACCTCTAGCGTGACAGGCTAGCGTTCTAAACCAACTGAACTACCGGGCCAAATAATGGTGGTCGCTATAGGGCTCGAACCTATGACCCCCTGCTTGTAAGGCAGGTGCTCTAGCCAACTGAGCTAAGCGACCATTTTTAACTGACTTACTAAGTATACTAAATTATTTTTATAATGTCAACACTATTTTGAAAATTTTTTAAATTTTTTTATCAAAAATTGAATTTACTTTACAGAATTGAACTTAACCTTTCACTTAACAATTTTCTTATAATAATTTGAACTTATTTTTGTTTTTA
Source organism: uncultured Clostridia bacterium (assembly GCA_949746675.1). Taxonomy (GTDB): domain Bacteria; phylum Bacillota; class Clostridia; order TANB77; family CAG-508; genus CAG-793. The sequence continues at coordinate 68,732 of CATKDT010000033.1, read as the reverse complement.
TATTATCTTATAATCTTAATTCTTTCATAATTTTGATATTTTTATCTTAACATTTGTAACACCTATAAAGTACAATGTTTTCAATATTCGGCGATACTACGAGCAAAAATAATTTATCATTTTGTAATTCTTTGTTATAATTTTAACACAAAGCTAAAAGATTAGGAGGATCTTTTCCATGTTAAAGCATTACATCACATTCTCACTTTTTATTTTGGTAATTTATTTTTTTCTAGTCTTGTTAATGGGAACCCATTCTATAGGGTTCCCGTTTATTTTACTCTAATAGTATATAATTTATTTTAAATCATTTTTCAATACTTCTATTGCTTTTTGTAGTTGTTTATCATTATTAACATCTAATTCTTTACTATCAAATGTTCCTTCTACAACATAATCTGGTGTTATACCTTTCTTATTTATAGTTTCGTGATTTGGAGTAAAGTATTCATCAGTTGTAAGCTTTAGCCCGCTTCCATCAGCTAATGTATATAAAGTCTGGATCACTCCTTTTCCATAAGTAGTCATTCCTACAACCTTACCATTAGAAACTTTTTCCTTTACTATAGCAGACAATATTTCTGAAGCACTTGCAGAATAATTATTTGTAAGTAATACAAAATTCATGTCAATTTCTTTAGCTTTTTCTGATGTATATGTTTTTTCCTTATCTTTATTATCTTTTTGAATTAATAGTGTAGTTCCTTTATCAGTAAGCATATCTCCAATTTCAACAGCCTCTTCAACAAGTCCACCACCATTATTTCTAATATCAATTATTAGTGATGTTGCACCTTTGCTTTTTAAGTCTTTGTATTCTTTCCTGATCTGCTCAGCTACATTTCCATCAAATGTTGACATATAAATATACCCAATATTGTCTTCTAACATTTGACTTGTAACTCTAATTAATTCTACACTTTTTCTTTCTATTTCAAAGCTCTTCTCTTCACCATCTCTTTCGATAACAAGCTTTACCTTTGTTCCTTCTTTTCCCTTTATCTCACTTGCTATTGTATCAAAGTCTTCTACTGTATAATCTTTATCATCTACTTTTCTTATAATATCTCCTGATTTTAAACCTGCTTGCTGTGCTGGAGAATTTTTCACTGTATCATATATTATTAATTCTTTTTGTTCATCATCTTTAGTTATGTATACACCTATTCCTACATAGTTTCCTAAAGTATCTTCTGTAAAATCTTGCATTTCATCATAACTAAAATATTCACTATATGGATCCCCTAAACCTAGAACATACCCTTTTAAGGCATATTCTGACAATTTTTCTTCATCAACTTCTCCAAAATATTCTGACTTTATTTTACTATTTATCATTTCTAATTTCGTTGACATTTTATCATTTTTCACAACTTCTGTTAATGGATTTTTAGAGATTTTAGTTTTATTAGTACTTCCATATAGCCATAACATAGTTATACTAAATGTAATTACTGAACTAATAATTATTGTTAATACTGTTTTAAAATGCATTGTGCTTTTTTTCATCTTAATTCTCCCTTCACTCACTTTGTTTGTTCATCACTATCCATGATTTTTTAAGTCATGTTTGGCAATTCTTATTTTATTCTTCACTATTTTGTGTTCCTTCATCATTTGATAAATATTTCTTAGGATCTACTGTAACTCCGTTTTCTCTAACTTCAAAGTGAACATGTGGTCCTGTTGAATTTCCTGTTGAACCTACTTTCATAATCTCTTGCCCTTGTTTTACATGAGTTCCAACATCCATTGTTTCAAATAATTCGTTTCCATGTCCATACAGTGTTACTACTTTAACACCTTGGTCATTTATACCATGGTCAATCATTACAGCCTTTCCATATCCTCCCATCCAGCCATAGTAAATTATCACTCCATCTTGTGCAGCATATACAGGTTCTCCTAAGTTTGCCCCTATATCAATTCCTGTATGATTTTTTACTATTCCTTGAATTGGGTGAAGTCTTCCTCCATAAGGTGATGTAATATATGAATTTGCCACAGTTGGCCATATCATAACTCCACCTGAATATTTTAATTGATATGTTGATGAATAAATTGAGTTTGCTATAAGTCTATTTATCTCTGCTTCTTGCTTTTTATATATGTCAATATCTGATAAAAGACTTTGCTCAGTTTCATCTAAATTTGCCTTTTCATTTTCAAGTATTGTTTTTGTATTTTCCCAAATTACTGATTGTGTTTCTGCTTCTACTTTTAACAATTTTGCTTTAGCTTTTTTATCTTGAAGGTCAATAGTCATTTGCTCCATTTGTTGTTTTGCTCTATTTATATCTATCATCTGTTTTGAATCATATTCTACTATTGTTTGTATTACAAAATAATTTGATATAAACTCAAGTACTGTTTTTGAATTTAATAATACATCTATGTATGAAGATGTTCCTCTTTCATACATGGCAACAAGTTTTTCTCTTAATGCTTTATCTTTTTTATTATACTCAGCTTGAATTGTTTCAAGTTCATTTTCAGCTTTTGCAACTTCTACTTGCAATTTTGTATATTGTAAGTTTACTTTATCTAAATCTGATTTATATTCATTTATCCTGTCTTGTATTCTTGATATTGATAACAGTTTTGATGATATCTCTTCTTCAACATATTCTAATTGTTGATTTGCATTTGTTAATTGTTCTTTTATTTGGTTTTGTTGCTCTTCTAATGTTAGTGGTCTAACCGTATTAGTTTCATTATTTGAAGCAGTTTCATTACTAATTTCATTATCAGCAAATATAACATTTGAAAAGGTAAAAATGACTAATAATATTAGTATAACATTAAATAATATTTTCTTCTTTTTGTTATTATTCATTCTTACTAAAATCCTCTTAAAAAATTTAGGGACTTTGAGGCGTCCCTAAAACCTATATACTCTTATATCTTACCATGTTATAAATATTTTAACAACACCATTAAATATTTTTAGCTAATAGATACATACTTAAGTGGGTCTACTCTTCTTGATGAAGAACTTCCTCCTGAACGTACTTCAAAATGTAGATGAGGTCCTGTTGTTATACCAGTGTTTCCTGATACTGCTATCTGTTGTCCTCTTTTTACTATCATACCTGATTTTACTAAAATTGTTGATAGATGTCCATAACAAGTGTATAATTCTCCTTTTGCTTTATGCCATATCATTACAAAGTTTCCATATCCTGATACAGCCCCTGCTGTAACAATTACTCCAGCTTCTGATGCATAAACAGGTTGGTATGCAACACCAACATCAATTGCTCCATGATTTGTTGACGCTCCTGGTGTAGGTTGTGGACGTGGTCCAAAGTATGATGTTATGTATCTATGTTTTGCATATTGAAGTGGAAGTGGCCACCCCAAAGTTCCTGCTGAGTTATTTATTGAGCCAGTGTTTACTGAGCCTCCATTAGGTTTGTTCTTTGCTTCTTCGGCAGCTCTTCTGATTTCTTCTTCTGCATTTCTAATTGCTGCATTAAATTTATCAATTTGTGCTTGCTTGTCTTTTTCTTCTTTTGTTAATTGATTAACTTTTGCATTTTTCTCACTTTGCTTTTGTGATAGTTCTGTATTCTTTGCATCTTTTTGAGCCTTTGTTGCATCAACTTTTTGCTTTTCAGTTTCTAGTTCTTTCTTTTCTTCTTCAATTTCTTCTTTTTTTGATGTTATCTCATTTATTAATTTTGTATCTGCATCAGCTATTTCTTTAACTGCATCATAATTAAATAGCATTTCAATATAGTTTGATGAGCCAAGTAGTATATCTAAAAATGATTGTTGCCCATTTACATACATTGATACTAATCTTTTTTTCAAAAGTTCTTGTTTTTCAATTATTTCTTGTTCTTTTTCTTCTATTTCTTTTTGTTTTGTGTTTATGTTGTTAGTTAAAGTATTAATTTGAGCTTGTAATTCATTAATTTCACCTTGTATTTTTTGTAATTGTGCAGTAAGCTCTGCAACTTCATCCATTGTTGACTTTTTCTCATTTTGAATATTTTTTAACTCATTACTTGCATTATTTAATTGGTTTTTCATATTGTTTACATCTGATTGCGTTGGTACTGCAAATGCATTCATAGTAAATGCTAAAATTGTAATTAGTATTACTGTGCTCCATAAAATTTTGTTTCTCATTCGTCCTCCTTGTGCCTTTATATAGGCATTTAAAATTAATGTTACTCTTGCTGGTTTTACTTATGTTTCTTATTTTCGGTATTTTTTATTGTGCTAATATCTATTATTCAACATTTTTATACTTTCAAATATTTTCTCATTGATATAATACTTCCAAGTATACCTATACCAATTCCTAGTATAAAATATACAATTAATATTTTTACAAATAGTTGGTCAAATGTGTAGAATGAAACTGTCATATTTTGTATTACTGTTGATTCTAGTATCTTTGATAATGTTCCATTGTATGAAAATCCTACAACTGCAAGTGTAATTAATGCAGATATAATTCCAATTACCATACCTTCAACAATGAATGGTCCACGTATAAATCCATTTGTTGCTCCAACATATTTCATAATTGATATTTCACGTCTTCTAGCATATACTGTTAGCTTAATTGTGTATGAAATTATAAATATTGAAATTACAATTAATAATGAAAGTAACACCAATGTTACTGTTTGTAGTGATTTTGCTATGCTTGCTAATTTTGATATTGTATCATTGCTTGAGGTTATTTTATCCACTGACTTTAATGCTTTTATTTTTTCTTGTACTTCTGCATTTCTCTCTAAATCAGTTAGTGTAACAAAGTATGATGCTGGAAATGGGTTATCCTCATCATATCCTGCAATTACGTCTTGATACTCTCCAAGCCAATTTTTCATGCTTGCTAATGCTTCTTCCTTTGAAACAAATGTTACGGTACTAACTCCATCTATTCTTTGTATGTCCACTTGTAAATTCTCAATGTCGCTTTCTGTTGCTTCTTCAAGAATTACAACTCTCATTCCTTGTTGGCTTTCGACTTGACGCATTACAAAGTTTACATTTTCCCCAATAAGATAAAATACACCAAACATAAACATAGTTGCACACATTATTATAACTGATGCACTTGTCATCTTTTTTTGTTTAAATACACTTTTAATACCTTCGCCTATTAAATATATTAAACTATTAATCCTCACTGTCATACCTTCCTTTTTTATCTCTTACAATACTACCTTCGCTTATACGAATAACTCTTTTATTCATTCTGTCAACTATGTCTTTTGCATGTGTTGCTACTACTACTGTTGTTCCTCTTAAATTGATATCATTTAGTAGTTCCATTATATCCCAGGCTGTGTTAGGATCCAAGTTTCCAGTTGGCTCGTCTGCTATAAGCATTGATGGATTATTTACTATTGCTCTTGCAAGGGCAACTCTTTGTTGTTCTCCTCCTGATAGTTCATTAGGATATACTTTTGCTTTATCAGCTAGTCCAACTTGTGATAATACCATTGATACTTGCCTTCTAATATGCTTTGGCGTTGCCTTAACAACACGCATTGCAAATGCTACATTGTCATATACTGTTTTATCTGGTAATAGTCTGAAATCTTGAAATACTATTCCCATACTTCTACGCAAATAAGGAATTTTATTTTGTTTTAGGTATGTTGTGTCTTGTCCATTTATTATTATTTTTCCTTCTGTTGGTTCTTCCTCTTTAAGCATTAACTTGATTATTGTTGATTTTCCAGAACCTGAGCTTCCTACTAAAAACGCAAACTCTCCCTTTTCTATAGTGAAACTAATATCATGTACTGCTGCTTCTTTTCCTGTATCATACTTTTTAGAAACGTTTTTAAATTCAATCATTTTATGTTTCCTTCCTAAAAGCTAATTTTATGTAACCTAAATATTCTCGTCATATTTTTACATTAAATATCATACCAATAAACTTGGTTATTTTCAAGTAAATTTCATTAAAACCTAAAAGTTATTTTTTTCCTACAATTTTTGCCATAAATAAAATCAATTTTTTACATTTTTCGCTAATTTATAACTTTATTTTGCTAAATATCTTATAAGTTGCTTTATTAATACATTTCATATATAAATTCTTAAAAGATTTAGTTTTTATGTATTTATTTTCCTTCCATTCTGGAAATTTACTATTTAAGTTTCCCCAAGTTTCATATATTAATTTTTCTCTTATTTCTTTATCTTGTATGTTTTTTATTCTCTTTAATGAACTACATAGTAGTAATCTCGTATATGTATATTCTATCTCATCTTTATAGACGTTATATAAATCCTTTTCTTTATAATATTTTATTACATTATCTAATACTTCAAATATTTGAGCCGTTTCAATTCCTTGCTTATTTACTAATGAATTTTCTCTTTGAATATAGTAAATTAGAGGTTCTTCTACAAATGCAAATTTTGTAATATTAGGTAGTAATTTGTAGAAAAATTCAACGTCTTCATAATGCATTCCATATGGAAATTTTTCTTTTATAACATCTCTTTTTATTAGCTTATTCCACGCAACAACTCTTGCATGTACAAACATTTCTTTCTTATTAGTATATCTAAATCCTTTGTCTTCCTTCTTTTTATTAGGATAAACCCAATAAAAATCACATTCTACATAATCAGCATTTTCACTAATTGCCTTATTATACAATTTTTCATACATTGTGTTTTCTACATAATCATCAGAATCTAGAAATGCTATGTACTCTCCTTTTGCATATTTCATTCCATAGTTTCTTGCATCTGATAAACCACCATTTTCTTTTTCAACATAAATTATATTACTAGAAATATTTTCCTTCATGAATTTTTTTATTAATTCTTTTGAGTTATCAGTTGAGCCATCATTTACAACTATAATTTCTATACCTTCTAATGTCTGATTTACAAGTGATTGCAAACATTTCCCGACGTAATTTTCAACATTGTAAACTGGAACAATTATGCTAACTTTTATCATAAAATTTTATCCCTTCTTTTGAACTAAATATAATAGCTAATATTTAATACTCAAATATATTTTTTTTATAAAACTTTTAAGCCCTCTAACTTTAATGTATCTTACAATTTTTCGCTTCTTAAGTTCCTTTTTAAATTTCTTAAGTTCTTCTCCATCTAGATCATTACATTTTGCAATTAATGAGTAAGCCCCAAATATTGCTAAATTTTCTCTTGTTCTTTTTTCTAATTCTAAACTTTCTGATTTTCTAATTATATCATCAAAATTATTTAACATATCTTCTAATTTCTTTTTGTTCTTTTCATTGTTAGTTGTCCTCATTATGCTTTCTTCTGTTTGTACATAGTAGTATTCATATTTGCCAGTTATCACCATCGTTTTAGCGTTTAATATGATAAATGGCATCGTTGCAAAATCTTCATGATAACGGTTTACAGGAAATTCTTCAAATATCGACTTTTTAAAACAATAATTCCATACACATATCAGCATTGGATCTCTTCCATATAATAAATTAAATCCTTCTTCCCCAGTCATTATTTTATCACAACTTATTTCCTCAGTTCTTCTAATTTCTTTTCCATTATTGTCAACCCATACTGGATTCCATTTTATTAAATCTACATCGTTTTCTATAAACTTTTTTATATCATTTAATAAATTCTCATTTATATAATCATCATTATCAACAAATATTATATAGTCTCCTGATGCCTTTGTTATTCCATAATTTCTAGCCTCTGAAACTCCTCCATTTTCTTTATAATAATATTTCACTTTTTCTTTTTTGTTAAAATAATATTTAAATATTTTATTGTATAAATCATCTGTTGATCCATCGTCTACTATTATTATTTCATATTCTAAATCAGTTTTTTGATTTAATATAGAATCAATTGTTCTTTTTATTATATTTGCTGAGTTATATGCTGGAATAATAAAACTTATCATTCTTTTCTCTCTTTCTAATATTTTCTTTTGAAAATTATTTATAGTAACTTATCTAAAAATTCTTTGAATTGCTCTTTTATAGGGTTTGAAAATTATTTATTTTACTATTTAACTGTTAATTATCTCTTGTAATTTTCTTACAATTTCTTGATTATACTCTTCAGCTGAAAATTTCTGTGCTTCATATCCATTTTTTAGAAATTCTTTCATTCCCTCATACACACCTTTTTCGGAATTCTCATTAACAATACCATACTTGTCCTTTATATCTTTTTTGCTATCTGATACATCAGTTGTAACTATTGGTTTTCCTAATATTAGTGCTTCTATAAAAACTACTGGATATCCTTCAAATTGTGATGACATAAGTAAGCAATCACTCACTTTTAAATAAGGAAATGGATTTTTCTTTGTTCCTAAGAATTCAATATTTTTCAAATTTTTCGCCATGTTTTGGTATTGCTTTGTATCTGTTCCTTTTCCAATTAATACCACATTAAATTTATATCCCTCTTTATTTAATTTTCTAGTTGCATTTATTATTCTACTTATTCTTTTTTGTTTTTCATCATGTCTACTTATATTTATAAATGTTATATCTTTTTTTCTTTTAAAATCATCTATTTTCTCTTCTGATTTTTCTAATATTGTTTTGTAATCAATTAAATTATGACATATCTCTGCTTTTTTTCTATATTGTGGAAACTCTGCTCCAAATATCTGCTTGTCCAAATTTGATACAAATATTATCTTTTTAAATTTATCTATTTGGAGTTCATTGAAGAATTTTTTATATAGCATCACTTCATTATTGTAAAAATTCATATAATCATTGTGAACCCATAGTGCTGAATTTTTACTTGTGCATCTTGCAACAAATGAACATGGAAAACTGTATGTCGCATAACTTGCCGAAAAGTCAAATTTATTTCCATATTGTAATTTGAATTTTATTTGTTTTAGTAAATTTATTGCTTTTCTAAATAATATTATTTTGTGTGAACTTGGTGTATATTCTATTATTTTTACATTTTCTGGAACTTCACTTAAAAATGCCCCTTGTTTTTTTTCGAGTACTAAAGTTATTTCATATTCTTTTGTTTTTGCCAGATATTTTATTAGTGTTATTAGTGCTGTTTCAATTCCGCCATAATCAAGTGAATATGCAGAAAATAGTATTTTTTTCATAAATTGAATTATTCCTTTCTATAATTTTAGATAATTGTTTATGCAAACAATTATCTAAAATATTTACTCCTATAAAATTATCTTTAGTTTGACATTACCTCAATGTTATATCCCATAAATAATCCACTTTCTATAACACCAGTAATTGTTTTTATTTTTTTCTCTAAACTTGCGTCTATTTTTTCAAATCGTGTATCAAGTATTGCATTATCATTTTCTGTCATTCCTCTATATATGGTTTCTGTTGCACCAATTTTACCTAATTCTTCTGCTACATATTTCATTGCTCGTGGAAATACCTCAATTGGAACTGGATGTTTTTCACCAAGCTCTGTTACAAATTTTGATTTATCAACTAATATGTAAGTTTTCTCTGAGCTTATGATATTTAATTTTTCTTTAAACATTGCAGCTCCCATTCCTTTAATTAGGTTATTGTTAGGGTCTACTTCATCTGCTCCATCAAAAGCCCAATCAATCTTATCTTCAACTAGACTGCCAATCTTTATATCATATTCTTTACATAGTTCTTCAATTTCATTTGATGTTGGGATTGCTTTTATGTGTAAATTGTTTTCTTTAGCATATTTTCCAATTTCTATTGTTGCTAAATACGAGGTTGAGCCTGACCCAAATCCAATAGTTTGGTTATCTTTAACATATTGTAATACCCTTTTTGCAACTTCTCTTTTTTCTTCAACATTTGTCATTTTACTAATATCCATATTTTTATCCTTTCTTAGATATATCTCAAACCTCATCTCTTTTCATAATTATAGGTAAACTCTTTTTATTAAGGCTGTTCATAGTAGATAATATATTTTTTAAAACCGCTTATATTAATTAAAGCGTTTTCCTCTTCCTGTTTTTTTACTTTCCTCTTTTTCTGTTGTTTTATTTTTTTCTTCTTTATCTTCAAATACATTATAATCTTCTTTGTTTTTCTTATCTTTTTTTGGATATTCGTTATCTTCTGCTTGCATTTTCTTTTTATTTTTATTATCAATAATCATTAATGTAACTAGTGCAATTACTAAAATTACAATTATTCCAATTACTATTGCTAGTATTCCCTTTGGTCCTTTTAAGAATGCTAAGGGTTCTTTTTTATCAACAATTCCCTCATTAGTTACAAGTTCTTCTGGTTCTTTTTCTTTATTTACTTTTATAGTATACACTGTTTTTAAATTTGCATCATCTTTTGATGTTAATGTTATTTTTACAATATTTTCTCCTGGCTCTAAATTGTTAATTCCTTCTATGTTTACAATAATATCATTATTTTCAAGCTTTGGAGTTATATCTAAACCTATAATATTTTTATCAACATCTAAAGTGTATTCAAATTTATCTGGTGAAAATTCCTCATTAAGTGCAGCTTTTATAAAGTTGTTCTCTTTATTGATTTTGTTTACTTCTAATGATTTTATTCGTAAATCTGATTGTTTCATAGTTGTTGGTTTTATAACTTTTATGTTATATGTTCTTACTGCACCATTTTCAGCCTTTACCTCAATTGCAATTGTGTTTTCACCTTCTTCAAGTGATTTTTCTCCAAAACCTGTTACTGATGCTTTATCATTTTCTTTTTGTCCTGATACTTTGATTGACTTTAATGCCTTTACATCATATCCTTCTTCAAATTCAACTGTATAGTTTGTATTCTCTCTATTAAATGATGGTGTTAATTTCCCAACATTTACTGATAATGCTTTCAAATAGTTGTTACTTGATTTTGGCTCATTGTTATCATTATTGTTATTGTTGTTTGTTTCTGATGGTATTCTGGTTGGTACTGGTGTATGCGTTGGTGTTGTTGGTCTATTTGTTGGGTTTGCTGTTGGCTCTGGTGTAGGTGTTGAGGTTGGTTTTGGACTAACAGTCGCACTTGCTGAGCCACCTGTACTTTCCTTTGTTCCATTTATAACACAACTTCCTGATACATTTACATTAATTTGTCCAGCGTTTTGAGCTGTAAAAGTTTGGCTTTTTGAAAATGTTCCTAAATTTCCTTCCATATCTCCACCAACAACTTTAATTGTGCCATTTACAACTCCTGATACACTTCCTGTTACTGTTGCTGTATTTACATTTGATACTGTAATAGTTATTGTTACTGCATCTCCAACTCTTGGATTACTTGGGTTTATTGAAACACTTGCTGTGTTTGCAAAAACATTTTGTTTTATTGATATAATTCCAATAAACACCAATATCGATAAAATTATTTTTTTATTTTTAAGAAATTTCATTTAAACCTCTCTTTCACAAGCTTTTACTTTATGCTTCCATTTAATTTGGTACTTTTAAACTTTTAATTCTCTGTTTCCTAGAATATATTGTATCATAATATACATATCCATTGAATCAATTACTCCATCATTATCTAAATCAGTTGCTTTTCTTTCATATTCATTAAATTCTCTATTTCCTAATATGTGTTGTATCATAACATACATATCCATTGAGTCGATTTCTCCATCTCCACTATTATCACCTAATTTAATTGCTGTAAATTCAGTTCCATCAATATTTATCTTATATCCTGTTCCAATTTGACCTTCTGTAATTTGGGTTCCATCCTGTTTCTTTACAACTACATTTGATCCTAAACTTGATAAATTCTCAACTTTTGTTAATGGTTCCATTGTTACAGTTTTAGCATTATCATCTTTTTTTACTCCATTTTGTGGTTGTTCAGGATCAACTCTTCCACTTGGAATATTTCCATTACTGTCACGTAAGTAGCTTCTTGCAACATATCCTTCTGCTCCATCTGGTGTAATTATTTTGTCCCAGTAGTTTCCATTTATTTGTTCAGTTCCTATTTCTGTTCTAGTAACTTTTGTTCCATTTGATAATATACGTATAACGTTTCCATTAGGAGTCTCACGTAAGTTAAGTCCTCCATCAGCACTTATTGTAAGAATTTCTTGCTCATTTCTGTTAGCTAAATATTGTCTTGATACAAAGCCTTGTCTTCCATCTGCAAGCATTACTCTGTCCCATGTTATGCCATCAATATTATATCTCCCTGAATTATCAATTCTTGTAACCATTTGACCACGTGATAATGTTGTTAAAACAGCTTCTGTTGTTTTAGGTCCCGCTCTTAAATTAACTGCATCTCCTGTTAATGTAACTGTTTCGTTGCAATTTGTTATATCATTTATTTCTTCCCATGCATTTGGATCAAATTTTATATATCCTGCTATACCATCAGTTAGTACTACTCTATGCCAGCCATCTGAGAATCTTTGTGCTGATATAACTATTGTATCATGGTTTGCAACTTTTGTTAGTGAAGTACTATTTGTTGTTCGTGCTTCTCTAACATTATATTCTGAGTGTCCTTCTTTTAATCTAATATTTTTAGGTCCAGTTTCCACATTATTGTCTGGTGTTGTGGAAAACTCTGATGGCATATTACGAAATACAGGTATAACAAATGTTAAATTTTGATCTAAAAGTTTAGCATCTCTAATTTTATTATACATTGATAAAGCTTCAGCTTTTGGTGCTTCTATATTTTGCATATATTGCATTGAGTATAAACCTCTGTATGATTCAACATCAAATTTATTTAGATACATTGTATTTTGTTTACATGTTATATAATATTTTAAAGTTCCACTAATTCCAGCTTCAATACTTTTTTCTACACTTGTCCAACCATTTGCTTTTGCTGTTGCTAACGAATTATTTATTATTTCTTGAGTTGAATTTCCACTTGCTCCAATGTTAAATAAATTATAATATGTAACTCCTTCATGTTCAATCTTCCAAGCTCCTCTTCCATCAGTTCCTTGTTCTTGCATAATTCTTGATATTACATAAAATGGGTTCATATTTTGAGCCTTACATGCTCTATTTATTCCAGCTGCTATATCCCAATTGTTTAAAAATGTTCCATTTAGTGCTTTATACACGCTATCATCAGATGTTTCAGTATAATCAAGCTTTAAAAATTGGAATAAATATCCATTGTCATTTAACCAGTTTCTGGCATCCATATAATATCTTATAGCATATTCTGATGCATGGTACCAAGATCCATTATCATATCTATGGCTTCCACAGGTTGCACATATCCAGTCACCATTTTTTCCTTGAATTAAGTTTAGAGGGCTTCCCCAGTGCCCTGCTGTTTCTGCTACTATTGTTTGATTCCAATCTATGCCAGTTTCCATAATTTCAAAATTCCAATTTGGATGTATTCTTTTTAATTCATCTATCTTTTCTTTAAATCCGTGGATATGCTCCTGTGTCTAAGTTTCCTCCATCATAAGTATATCTATAAGAGTCTGCTTTTACAGTTTTATTAATATATGCTATGTTAAATAAAGAAATTATTATTAAAATTATTAATATTATTGATATAAATTTTCTTATTCTTATAGTCACTATTTCCTCCTAATCTTGGTTTTATTGTAAACCTTTCTTTTTTAATATAATGTTTAGCTTTCATTTATTTTAATATATTTCTGTCGGTTTATAATATAATTTGATATAAAAAGCTTATATTTGTCGTATTTTATATGATGCATTTTATCATTACAAATTTATATAGTCAAGCAAAAAGTGGCTTTGTTACAATATTGTAAAATAAATGTAAAAAGTAAATTTAGCATTTTCTTAATTAATCCAAAAAGAAGATATTCTATTTTAAAATGAGATGTCATTTCAAAATAAAATATCTTCTATAAATTTTCCATTTTCATTCTTTATATTCTTATGTATTATTTGTTCAATTCTTTACGACATTTTTCGCAAACGTTTTTACCTTTGAATTCTATAACGTTTTTAGAACTTCCGCAGAATGTACAGTCTGGTTCATATTTTCTTAACACGATTGTATTTCCTTCAACGTGTATTTCTAATGGATCATTTTGTGAAATCTCTAATTTGTTTCTGATTTCCATTGGTATAACAACTCTACCTAATCCATCAATTTTTCTTAAAACTCCTGTTGTTTTCATTCTTGGACACCTCCTGTTCTTTTTTTTACTTTTCCATTATATCACAATTTTTTTCCCAAATCAAGGAAATTTTAAATTTTTTTGTCGTTTTTTGGTATTTTTCTATTTTTATGCTTGGAAATGGCTTGTCTTAGGTAAATGCAATTCTATTTTTTTAGCTGGAATAATCTGTTTAAAGTAAGATTTTATAAATATTTTTATTACATTTGTTATCATTTGTCTATCTTCTTTTGATACTTTGCTGTATTTTTTGTGTATTATTATCATATTTCTTGATAAATTCTCTGATATTTCACCAAATGTATTTGCTTCTGTTGAATATAACAATTCAAATATTGTATCAAAAAATATCTTCCTTTGTTCTTCAGTTGTGTTATTAAGCCATGTTGTTACAGCTACATTCATTATCTCGCTTGCATTTGTAAGTTTTTTCTCGTATACTGGTTTAGTTCCTTGTACTTGCCATGAATAAATATCATGTTGCATTATACTCTTTTCATTACTGTATATTACAGAACATTTTTCCTTATGATTAAGTATTCTTCCTATTATTGAATCCTGTGGGAAGTATGTTTCAATTTTGTTTATTATTTCGTCATTTTCATATTTACTTATAAAGTCTTCTCTAAATCCTGGTCCATCATAATTATATACTTTTATAATTCTATTTTGTACTTCTTCCTTAGCTGTAAGTGCTGAATATATAGCAACATTTCCACCTTTAGAATGTCCACCTATTCTTATCTTCTTATCTTTATATTTCTCTGCAACTTTTTTTAGATATTCTTTTCCTTCAATTTGGCAAGGAATATTTTCCATATATGCTAAATTAAAGTCTTCCTTCCATCCATAAATCGACGCATCTGTCCCAATGTATGACACATACATTTCATGTTCTCCTGTGTGGATTAGTATTGATGCAAATTGTTTCTCATTTTCTTTTTCATTATTTTCTACATAGTCTGTAACCCTCATATTTTTAAAGCGTGCACTTTGTCCTAGCTTTGTAATTAGCTCTTTATCTCCATTAAAGCGGAATTCTTCATTTTTAAATCTCTTCATTTTAGTTGATATGCTTTTTATTGTTTCTTCTTCATTCATTTTAATTCTATCAAAAATCATGTATGAAAATCTCGCCATTATCATACTATCTACTTCATTAAATGGAGTTTCTTTTGTTATTGGAACATCACCTCTCCAACTTAAATAATCGTTAATATTTGACATATATTGGTACCTTTCATTTATATTAAAAGAGAATTCTCTTTCATTTGAGAACTCTCTTAACAGTATTTGTAACCCATCACATAAATGCTACTTTCGAGTTACTACTAAATGGCTCCTCGTATTGGACTTGAACCAATGACCTATCGGTTAACAGCCGAGCGCTCTACCAACTGAGCTAACGAGGAATATTTTTTGTGAATTAAAATAATAACCACGTTTATTTTAACTACGTGGCTATTATATAATAAGTTAATTCTAAATGCAATAGTTTTTTTGTAATTTTTATATCTTTTATAAACTCTTTTCTTATAAATTTTACATTATAAATCTTTTTTTGTTCTTTATTCTGGCACATATCTTGAAATAAATAGCTTTGTTCCTGCTTTTAATTCTTCACTTCCTAATTTATTTGTTTCTACTATTGTTCTAGTTGTACTATTAAATCTTTTTGCAATTTTCCATATTGTATCTTCTGGTTTTGTAAAATAAATTACCATATTATAGTTATTTGTTCTATTACTTTCACTTTCAGTTACATCTCCAATTACATTTATATTAACAAAATTTGATGTATCTGCTACAAATTCAATATCCATTTTTAAATCAGCTTCTGATCCTGGCATTATGTTAAAATTCTCATTATGAATATTAGTTGTTATTTTCACATTCGCATTTTGTGAAATATTATTTGCAGGAAGCCTGTAATTAAAAGGCACACTAACCATTTTTTTAGATATACCTGTCATTTGGTTTATTGAATGCGTAACTAAGAATTCTATATTTCCATCTATATTTATTCCATCTGTTAGCATACTTATATTTTCAGTATTTACTCTTGTGTCAATATCATATACTTTTTCTTCTCCTATATTCAATGCTGCTTTTTGATTAAAATTAAATGTTCCTCTAAAAATATTTTTATTTTGCACTGTTCTAATTGATTTCTTTTCAAAATTCAAATTTACACTTGGACTATATAAATCTTCAATTACATTAACTTCTTTTCTTTCATATGCTATTACAGAAATTTCCAGCTCCATATCTAATGACATAGAATGTTCTTGAACTCCATTTGGTTTTAATACCATATTTTTGATTTCTGCATTTGTTGTACATACATTTTCCTCATTTACATCTTTTATGTCAATAAATCCAACTACTGGAAATGTTTTACTGACTATATTATATCTTCCATCTTCTGTTAAATATAGTATTTTAACACCTACATCTGCTTTAGTTAAAGTTTTATTATAACTTGTTTTAGTGTCAATGTTTGTAATACTTGTGCTTACTTTTAAAATTTCTGCCAAATTATCAGAATTATCAATCCCAATGACTTCTTTTATACTTGTTTTTGTGTTTCCTGATCCTAGTACAGAATTAACTTGTACTGTATCTTCAAGTTTCTGAATGTCTTTTAAATTTACATTGTTTACAAATTCAACATTTTCACTATTAAATACCTTTATGTCAAAGTTTACATTTGCTATTATTTTCACTTTTCTCTCATTTACTATTTTACATTCAATATTTTCTAAATTCATTTCTATTATACTGTTCATATCACTAGTTACATTATCAACACTTATTATCTGTGAAAAGTCAAGTGTATGATTTATACTTCTTGTGCTTCTTGCATCATTTTCTTCTCCAACATATAGTATAAATGTTGAAATACATCCATCTATTCTAACCTTCCCTTCACTTACCTCTTTTTTATAAATATTAATAATTCCGCTTGAAGACACTATTTCTAATATGTCAGGCTTTACATCTGGCACAATGCAGTCTCCATCAATTACACCCTTTTCATGTTTATTTGCAACTATTTTGTTTATATTTAAATTACTTTTCTCAATATCTATTGCCATATTTCTCCTCCTAAATATAGTATTTATTTAAACTTATGCACTATTTGTTTTAAATATGACAATTGCTTGATATTTTATTAGTATAAGATTGTGCTATCAACAATCATCAATCATCTCAAAATCATTTTTGTTCTAAAACTATATAAAAGAGGTTAGCTTTCGCTTACCTCTTTATCGGATAAAACTGATACCATCAGTTCTATCAAACTAACCTTCTAATGGCCTCCCATCTTTTTTGAAGTTCTTTGTCTTTAATCTTTTCTCCGTGTGCAAGTGGAACTAGCATGTTTTTTTCAGTATATCCTGCATGTTTCAATTCTCTTATAATGCCATATCCCTTGGTCAAATAAGTTTTGCCATCACAATATACAAACATAACAGTCTGATCTTCAATGTTATATTTGCCTACATAGCACTCAATCTCTTTTTCACCTCTTCCAATGTTTAAAACTGGGTAATAACATGTTTCATAATTTACACCTATTACTGCAATCCCCATAAATGGAAGTTCAATACAGTTCTTCAATGTTTCTTCTTTCAGTTTGCCTATACCATTCTTGTCACTGTAGGTAATACAATCCTCTATTAAGTCATCAATATAAGACTGGATTACCATTTCTTTTAAATGTACCCACTTTTCTGCTTGTGCCTTTGGATAATCTCCATGACTAAATGGCACGTAAAAATTTGCATTCTTTAACCCAGCTGCTTTTAACGACCGAATAACCATTTCCGTATACGGAATAGCATACATTTCGCCATTATGAATGAAGCTTACTGTTGGAGTTTGCAGAGAGTAGCACCCATTAAATTTTTTCTTCATTTCTGATAGTTTGAGCCCTTCTTCTCTTCCCTTATGAGGAAACACTGCTATTGTACCTTCACAGATATGTACAGCACTGTTCTTTAGTGAAGACAAGTCTACTGTTTTGTTAGCCATTTTTCTCCTCCTCAAAATTATTTGTAGATCCATTCCCTTGTTGCCTAGCGAACATGAAAGATTTTATTTTCTTAAAAATGACTTGATTTATATTATACTCTTTTAATTTTAATTTGTCAAAGGTATTCTTAAAATCTTACTTTTTGTTCTTCAATTTTTTCCAAATTATTTTGAATAATTTTCTAATTTTGTAACATACTAACATAATAATAATCGCTCATAATCAATAGTGACAATTTTACAAAAACTATTATAATTGATTTACGAGCAAAGAAAGGAACGTATTTTGAATGAAAGCAACTGGAGTAGTTAGAAGAATTGATGACTTAGGAAGAATTGTTATTCCAAAAGAAATAAGAAAAACATTAAGGATAAAAGAAGGAACTCCTTTAGAAATATTTACAGAAAAAGAAGGAGATATAATTTTAAAAAAATATTCCCCTATCGGTGAACTTCAAAATTTTTCAACTGAATACGTTGAGTGTTTATCAAAAGTTACAAATTTTATTGCAATTGTTACTGATAAAGATTCTATTATAGCTGTATCTGGCACTCCTAAGAAAGATTATTTGGAACAATCAATTAGTGAAGCATTAGAAAAAATAATAGATAAACGTGAATTTTTTGTTGCTGATTATAGCAAAGCTATTTATATAACTTCAAAAGGCGATAAGGAAAAGTCTGCCAAAGAAAAAGTACCCCAAGTTATAGTACCAATTATTTCTGCAAGTGAAGTTATTGGAAGTGTGATTATTCTTTCTAAAGATGTTTCCAAAGATATGACTTCTACTGAAATTGAAGTTGCTAAAGTTGCAGCTAGTTTTTTAGGAACTCAAATGGAAATATAATGTTTTTTAATTTCTCCCTTAATTATAAAGTATAAAGCTTAGAACTGAAATGTTCCAAGCTTTTTTATTTTATTCGTCTTCTTCTCGTCCTACTGGTGTTAGTGTGTCTTTGATTTCACTTGAAAATTCTGCTAAAATAACTGTTTTTATCGTCGTCTTTTTGTCTGCAATATAATCATCAACTATTTGACATAGCTTTCTCATATTATCAGTTTCTTGTAATATAATTGAAGGTTTTTGTTTTGCACGAGTAAGCAACTTCTCCTTAATTGTAACAACATCTTCATTACTTGCACATGATATTCTTTGGAATATTTGATATGGATCACTGTACTTAAATATTGGAACATTCATACATTCTTTATCAAATCTTTCATAGAATACTTCCATTTTCATAGGTATATTCTTAAATATATCAACAGCCTTTTCCTGATACATTTTATCTTTTAATTGTGAATTTAACTCATAAAATCTATCAACGATTTCTTTCATATCATAATTTTCGCCTTCTCCATATATATTGCTTAATTCTTCTTTTGCGTTTTCACAATATTCTGAAGTTAGTGATGATATATTCATTCCATTTATAAATAAACTTCTAATTGATTGCATATCATAGTCAATCAATCCTTTGTTTATGAAATATACGAAATATGTATATAATTTTACAATATTAAGTATTGATACTTCCCCATTTTTAACTGTTGTAAGTACATCATCGATAACTTTTGGAAATTCATCATCAGATATTTTCCAATATTCTTCTGTAAGCAGACGTTTGTATCCTGGAACGTTAAGTATATCTTCAACTCTTTGTACATCTTCCATATCAGTTTTAAATATCTTCATGTCCATAATTCTTGTTCTTATGAATACTTCAATAAATTTGAAAAATCTATATTCTGCTTTGAAATTGTAATAGTAATTGTTATCAAATTCTTTTATATAGAATTGTCTATTATCTAAAAATACTTTTGATGATACTACTATTGATTTATACTCATCATTGTTGTTAATATATGCTAATTTGTCTTTTGTAATTTTTCCTGCTTTTATTTCAAATGATACTGCTATTGTAAATATTAGCATTGTTTGCAATACTCTATTGTTTGTATTTGGATATGCTTTTGTTACCACGTCAAATATTCTCTTAAAGTCTGCTAGAGCATGTTTTAATATACGTAAGTTTCTCGTTTCACTCTTTTCAAAAGTTGCTATTATTAGTGATGTATTTGTTCTTAAAAAACGTATTAAGTCTGGATATTTTTCATATCTCATCAAAATACCATTTATAATATATGTGAATTCTGGTTTGTATTCAAATGTTTCACCTATTAATTTTTCCTTAATTCTTTCATAGTCATTTGCTTTATCAAACACATCTTCAATAGTGTCTTTTATCTTTTCTACCATTGGCTTGTCTGTTGTCATTATTTTATTTTGTTTGTCTAGTAAATATGTTGCAATAAATGTTTTCATTTCTAGATTACTGCTTTTTAGTTTTGTTGATAGTTCTTTTTCATTACATATAATTATAGTTTTTATGTGATCATGTTCTACGAAATTATTTATGTATCCTAGTATATCTATAACGTCAACATTTGCTCTCTCTAAGTCATCAAAGCAAAGTACTTTGTCGTCGGTTGAGAAAAAGTCTGCATAGTTTACTCTATCATCATTTTGTGTTATTCCAAAAAGGTTAGCCATATCAAGACCTGTTTTGGCATATTCAGGTATTGAATTACTTCCGCTAGCATTCATATATTTTCTAAGGTTCTTATCCATTAGTTGTGTAGTTTCAATGAATATTTTTTTACTAATTTCTTCCAAATTAGATATTCCATATAATGACATATAAATTGTTGTTACTTTTTTGTCTCCAACTTTCATTGATTCTAATTTGTTTCTTATCTTATTATTCCAGAAATATGTTTTACCACTACCCCATTCACCATTTATCATTATAGCATAATCTGTATAATCTGCTCTTACGTAGTCTAATATGCTCTCCACTAGTTCTTCCATTTAGTTTTTTACTCCTTCCCATTTGTGTGCTTATAGTTTGAACTTAATTGTAAATATAATTATGTAATTGTTTGTCAAACTATGGTGATTATATCATAATAAAAATAAAAAAGTCTAGAAAATCTTTCTTATTTTTTTAGTTATTTTTACAAAATAATTTGGATATATTTTTGTCTATATTTTTTCTATCTTAATGCCTTTTAACTTTTATAGCAATTTAACTTTACTCCATAAAATCTCTTGCTATTGTAAATATTCCTACTTCTTCTGCTCCCGCTTCTATTAATACTTTTTTGCATTCATTATAAGTGTTACCCATAGTATATATATCATCAAATATAAGTACCTTTTTTCCTTTTATTACTTCTGGATTTTTAACTTTATATGCTCCTTTTACTGACTTTATTCTGTCTGGTAATTTTAGTGTGCTTTGAGGTTTTGTGTTTTTTATTTTTACTAGTAACTTTGTGTTTAGTTTAATATATTTTTGTGAATTTTGGTACGTAAAATTATTTTCATTAATATTGGGTATATTGTCCTTTTGAAACTCTTTCGCTGAAATATTTTCTTGCAATTCCTTTACTACTTTTCTTGCAATCAATTCACTTTGATTATATCCTCTTTCATTTTTTCTTTTTCTATGTAATGGAACTGGAATTATTAGGTCATAGCTATTTATGAATTTGCAAGCACTTTTATCATTTAGAATACAATTTGAAAATAAATTACATAAATACCCCTTTCCATTAAATTTATATTTTATGAGCAGTTTTCTTATTTGCTCTTCATATTTATATAGAAAAAATTTTTCTTCTTTTTCATTATTTTCTAATTCATATTTTTTTAGTTCTTTATAACATTTTGTACATATATATGTTCCTAGTGTATCACATAATTCACATCTTGGTGGAAATAATATATTTAATAATTTATCTAACATTGTTTCTCCTTCTTACGATGTTTTGTTCTTCGTTTAAGGTGATAATTCCTCATTAGTTATTAATTGGTTTTCTTCCATATTTCTTTGTCTCCTAACATGGTTTTATTTTACAATATTTTATCTATTCTATCATACTTTTTCTTTTTTGTTTGTCGAAACTTGTCGGGTATCTTTACTTTTTCACAGCAAAAACACAACAATTTTGGATTTTTAATTTCCATATTGTTGTGTTTTTTGTTATATATTGTTTTTCATTTCTTGCAACTCAACTACTGGATTAATGTAAAATATGCTATTCTAATAATTTATTTATATTCAACTACATATTTACTCTCTATTGCCTTTAAGTATAAGTCTATTATCTTATTTGTCAAACTTATACTTTTTTTTGCTGCTTCCGTTCTTTGCTCTTCTGTTGGTTCTTTAATTTTTAAAAAGTTTTCTATATTTTTATTATATTCTTTCATTTTTTCATTAACATTTACATCATCAATTGAAATTTTATTCTCAGTTATTTCATCTGTTATTTTGCATATTATTTCTTTTCTATAATCAAGTTGTAAAAAGTAATTACGCTTTCTCTCTATATATTTATTTTTAGCATTCTCATTATTTTGTAAATATTTTAAATTGCTTTCCAAATTTGAAAGTTTTTCAATTTCATCTAATTGCCTTTTTGGAAGTGTTATTCCTAATTTTTGTGCTTCTATATAACATATTTTATATTCAATCATATATTTTTTTATTTTTTCTTCTGGCTCTTCTTCTCGTGACCCTAAATATTTATACATTTCTATATCTTTATCAGTAATAATATATTCATTATTATTTTCATCTTTAATAATTATAATTGGCTTTTCTTCTATACCATTCATCTCGTTTTCAGCTAAATATTTTATATCTTTGTCATATTTTTCTTTGTCAAATGGTACAGTTGGTATCTCTTTAGCTTTATTTTCTTCAATTATATTATATTCATTACTATCATTTTGTTTATTAATATTACTTGTTTTATCTTTATTAACTATTTTCTTTGCTACAAATATACTTACTATAATTGTTATTATTATAAATAACATTGCTACTATTATCCATTTTTTCTTTTTATTAATCAACTTGTTCTATTTCTCCTTTTTCATTAATTTTCCAGTCTAAAATTATCTCTTCGCTTTTACCTTCAATATAGTAAAATCTTGCCATCCCCGCATAATGAAGATCTGCTACTCTTGATAATACAACATCTTCTTTTCCAAATCTTTTCTCATCTTCTTCCACTTCTTCTAAACTTTCATAATATTTTAAATAATCAACTTTGTCAAAATCATAATAATCTCTAATATAACAATTTAATTTTGCCATATAATTATTTCCATTAATTCGTAAACATTCTCCTTCTATACTCAATTGATAATGTTGTAATAATAAAAACCAATTTGGACTTTGAAGAAGCTTTGCCTCTAATAATAATGGTCTAATCATACTAACTGTAGTAAGTTTATCTACAGTTAACATTGATGTTATTGCTTTCGCAGTATGTTCTAAATATTTACTTGTTTTAATATAATCATTTGGTAAATTATTAAATAATTTATTTACTTGTTCTTCTGTTAATACATAATCACTATATTCAGTATCTATATTCATTGATAAAAATGTCATCAACCCTTTTGATGCCTCTGGAAGTAATGTTCTAGTGGAATCTCCCAGTGTATATAATGCAGTTGCAGTTATATCTAAAAATTCTCTTTTTTTTTCTCTTTCTTCTTCCGTCATACAATTAAATCTTGATTCTTGTTTTTTGCAATAGTCTATGTCATCATATTCAGCTTTTGTTCTACCTAATTCATACTCTATAGCATATCTTTGATCTTCTTCTTTTTCCACTGTATATGGCATTGGTCCATACGGATTTTTATGCACATTATAATTCTCTATTATTTTTAAAAATGTATTATAATTATTACTATCATTAAATTGCATAGCATTAAATGTTGCATTGTCAATATCTCCTGTTTGGACTAACCTCATTATGCTTTGAAATACCTTCAAAGATGTGCTAAATCCTTCTGTATATTCATCGTTAATATCCTCGTTAAAATTATTTATTCTATAATATTTTAGGTATGCTTTGGCTAACTTAATATGCTCATTATACTTGCTCATATAGTCTGTTGTTTTAAATATCAATTTGTTTCCATAATAAATATCTTGATTTGTTGCAACACATTCATTTGTAGTTATTCCCAGGTAATTAAATAGTAAATCTCTAGTATACTTTTCTGTTAATCCATTTTTTAAGTTTATATTAACTATTATTGTTGGTGACCCAGCCTGTAAAACTCCACCATCTTCTGAGTCGACTACTGAACAAAATCTTCTATCGCTATAATACACTTCTAAATTTGTATTATTTATATTCTTTACCAAATAATAATGATAGTTATTCATGTCTGCTCCAAATTCTGTTAAAGATAAATATATGTTATACATTGTATCATTGTACAAAAATTTTATTTCTTTTGCATCCTCTTTACTTATTTGTTCTAATTGTTGTGTATCTATATATAATGCTCTTCCATCGCATAACTCTATCTTATCCCATACATATCCATATTCATTTACTGCTTTTTTTATCCTTTTTACTATTGTTCCCTCTTTTATCTCAAATGGATCCTACTCAATTCCTGGTTTCTTATGTGCATTTGTATTTACTTTTATTTTAACCAATTCATCACATGTTTCTTCTGTTTCATTTTCTTCATCATATTCATATCCACAATTTTTATATATTATTACACTTCCTCCATAATATATATTCTGATTTGTAGCAACACATTGGTTTATATTCATTATCATAGAATTTGAGACTAAATCACTAAAATTTATTCCTATTATAGCATTGTTTAGGTTTATACCAACTACAATTGTTCTTGCTCCCCCCTGTATAGCTTGTGCACCATCACTTGCATTGACTCTTGAATAAAATCTACTATCACTATAATATAATTCTAAATATGTATTATTTATTTTTTTTACAATGTAATAATGATAATCATTTAAATTTGTTCCTACCATTTCTTCTGTTAGGTTTATTTGCATTGGATTACCATTATATTTAAACGTTAAAATTTTATATTCTGTATCGTTATCTTCTTCAGCTGAAGAATTTTCTGCATTTTGTTCTTCAAATACTTTAACATTCTCCTTATTTATGTTTTCGTCACTTTTTTCTTCTTCCTTTTTATTTTGTTCCTCATCCTTTTCAAGTTCCTCTGTAATATTTTCTTCCAATTTGTTGCTTATAAAATTCTCCTTTTTATTTTCTTCAAGTTTATTACCTTCAAAATCTTCTGTTAAAGTCTCCTTTATGTCATTTTCTTTAGGAGTAACCATATCCTCCTTTTGAATTGTCTCATCGCTTTCATTAACAGCTTCATTTTTTTCAGTAATTGCCCATGCAATACTTGTTGCACAATAACTTAATATTTGAATAAATATTAAAATTGTAATAAAAATTTTTTCATAAAACTCCCCTTTACCTAATTATATTTAAAAAGAAATAGTAGAAATTTATAAAATTAAGATTTTTTATAATAGAGCTATACTTATTACTTTATTTTAAATTTATTCAAATTCAAATAATATAATATGTTATTATGTAATCTACTCTTATCTTTTTATATTTGTATTTTATATTATTTATTAAAAAAAAGCTATATTAATTATTAATATTGTATTACTTTTTACGTTGTTATAACTTAGAAAACTAAAAATCATTGAATATACAATGTAAATTCAATGATTTTTATATCTCACTATTCTCTAATATAATTCAGTCTTACAATCTTCCCCTACATATGTTCCAATTTCTTCTCCATTGCATACCTTGCTTACTGCGTCCACTTCATCAAAGTCAAATACATATAGAGGCATTTTGAATTCTCTAGCAAGTACAAATGCTGATAGGTCAGCTACTTGTAAATTGCTGTTGATTGCATCTTCATAATTTAAGTATTTAAATCTTTTTGCTTCCTTATCTTTTCTTGGATCTGCTGTATAAACTCCATTAGTTCCACTTTTTGCCATAAGTACAACATCACATTTTGTTTCAATTGCTCTTTGAACTGAACCATAATCTGTTGTGATATATGGGTGTCCCATTCCACCACCAAATATTAAAATTTTGCCTTGGTCAATTAATTTTTGTGCATCTCTTCTAATATAGTGTTCTCCAACTAGAGGAATTGGTATTGAGTTCATAACAACAGTTTGGTCTTTTATTTTAGAATCTAATGCTCCCTTTAACATTAGGCTGTTTATTATTGTTGCCATCATTCCAATGTTATCAGCATCAGCTCTATCCATATTCCATTCCCCTGCTGTTCTTCCTCTAAATATATTTCCAGCTCCAATTACTATTGCAACTTCAATTCCATTATTTCTTGCATGTATAATTTGATCTGTTATTGTATCTAGTTTTTCTTTATCAAAACTTTCATTATTTTCTCCAACTAAAGCTCCACCACTTAGTTTTAAAAGTATTCTCTTGAATTTCATAATTTCCTCCTATTTTGTTCCAAATATTCTATCTCCAGCATCTCCTAGTCCTGGTACAATGTAAGCATCTTCATTTAAGTGTTCATCAATTTTTGCACAATAAATTTTAACATCTGGATGTTTTTCCGCAACTACTTTTAAGCCTTCTGGTGCTGATATCATACAAATGAATTTTATCTTCTTAACACCTTTTTCTTTTAATAATTCTATTGCATCCATAGCACTTCCACCAGTTGCTAGCATTGGGTCTAATAATATTACTTCTTTGTCTTCAATATGTTTTGGTACTTTGAAAAAGTAGTTTACTGGTTTATGTCCATTTTCATCATCTCTATACATACCAATATGTCCAATTTTTGCATTTGGGATTGCTTTAATTACTCCGTCAAGTATTCCAAGTCCTGCTCTTAATATTGGTACAAATGCATAATTATCTTCATTTAGTCTTTTTACTGTTGTTTCACATATTGGTGTTTGTATAACTTTGTCATCAAGCTCTGCTTCTTCCATAGCTTTATAGCATAAGTATTCACCTATTTCTCCTGCTATCTCTCTAAATTCTTTTGTTCCTGTTCTTTTATCTCTTAATATTCCTAATTTGTGCTCTAGTAAAGGGTGCTTAACTTCAATTATATTTGTATACTTACTTAAATCAATTTTTTCCATTTTAATAAATCCTTTCTACTAAAAATTACTGACATATTATTACGTCATAAATTGAAATGAATACTTTTTTATTATTCACTTCAATTTATTACTTAACTTTTTATCATCATTTGAAATTTACTTACTAATTGTCCTACATTTCCTGTCAATTATAAAATATTTTGCGGACCTAATGCGACTTTTTATCTTAAAAAGGTCCGCTTTTTTATTTAATATAAATGTGCTCTAAACTACTTACTATATTAGCTACCGCTTTTTATAATAAACTTTATTTTCTATTTTTTCTTTACATCAACTTCTACTTCTTTGTCTTCTGGTAAGAATAAGTTTAGTAAAATTCCAACTACTGCAGCTAAGCTCATTCCTGAGAATGTTAATGAATAATCTCCTGTTCCTAATGTAATAGCTGCTCCACCTAATCCTAGAACTAACATTGATGATGCAATTATTATGTTCTTGTTTTTGTTAAAATCCATTCTGTTTTCAATTAGAACTTTTAGTCCGTTTACTGCTATAAATCCATAAAGTAGTAATGAAACTCCTCCTAATACTGGATTTGGTATTGTACTAACTAATGCTGTAAATTTTCCTAAAAATCCTAAAACTATTGCTATTATTGCTGCTAATCCTATTACCCAAACTGAAGCTATTTTTGTCATTCCTACTACTGATGTATTCTCACCATATGTTGTGTTAGCTGGACCACCTAATAAACTTGCTAAGAATGTTGCTATACCATCTCCAAGCATTGTATTTTCTAGACCTGGTTTACGTAGTAAGTCTTTTCCTATTATTGCACTTAATGCTGTATGATCTCCAATGTGTTCTGCCATTGTAACTAATGCTACTGGTGCTATTGTTAATGCTACTAACCAGTTTGGTGTATATGATAAGAATGGTAATTTGAATTCAGGCATACTGAACCATCCCGCTTCTAGAACTTTCGTAAAATCAACTAATCCAAGGCAAACTGCTGATATGTATCCAACTATTATTCCTATTAAAAATGGTATTATACGTAAAAATCCTTTTCCTCTAACCATTACTATTGCTGTTGCTAGAAATGTAATTAATGCTACTACTACCTCTTTCCATTTCACTGCCTCTGCTGTGCTTGCTATTCCTATTTGTCCCACTGCTGATGATGCAAGTCCTAAACCTATAATCATAATCATTGGTCCAATTACTATTGGTGGTAATACTTTATCAAGCCAATTCTTTCCTATTAATCTAATAATAAATGAAACTACTACATATATTAAGCCTACTATCATTACACCAGTCAATGCTCCACCTAGTCCACCTTTTTCGTAGGCTATTGCTATTGGTGCTATGAAGGCAAATGAACTTCCTAAAAATACTGGTGATTTCCCTTTTGTACATAAAATATAAATTAATGTTCCTATTCCCGCTGTAACTAATGCTACTGGTATTGTTAATACTGTTTCTCCTGCTTGTGAGTTTACTAATATTGGAACTAATATTGTTGCTCCAAACATTGCAAATACGTGTTGGAATGCTAAGATTATCCATTTAATAACATCTGGTTTTTCATTGACATCTAATATCAACTTCCTCTTCTTAGTTTCTTCCATTTTTTTGTTTCCTCCTTTTATTTTTACCATCTTGTTTTAGGTGGCAATCTTTATTTATTTTAAAAAAATACTAGAATTGAAAAACAACTCTAGTATTTTTATTAAAATCAATTAATGGGAATAGGAAAAATATTGCATTTATTGCAACTGCTGTCATTTTTTTAATTACTTCTACTACTCTTAATCTTTTCATTATTCTCTCCATAATTTATATTAGTTTTTGTAATTTGCTTAATTATGTTTTAATAATTTTATTTGGCTTTTTAAATTTATCTTTGATATAATAGCATATTAGGTCGAAATATGTCAATAGTTTTTAATGAATTTTTTAGCTTCTTAATTCTGCATTAAATTTCTTCTCAAGCCCTTCTGTAATCTTGGTCATTACAGCTACTATCTCGTCATCTGTAAGTGTTCTGTCATTTGCACCAATCTCAACTGAAAATGCTATACTTTTCTTTCCTTCTGGAATTCCTTTTCCAGTATAAAGATCAAATATCTTGCTATTTAGCAATAGTTTTCCGCCATTTGATTTAATTACTTTTTGTAGTTCTTGTGCTTCAACTTTATTATCAACAACAACTGCTAAGTCCTTTTTAACTGATTGGAATTTTGAATATTCCTTATATTTCATCTTTCCTACTTGTTTAGCTAAAAGTTTGTCTAAGTTTAGTTCCATAACATAAACTTCTTCTTTACATATTGTAGGGTTTACTCTTCCTATAAAACCAACTTTATCATTGTTTACTGATATCATTGCTGATTTTCCTGGATGCAAGTCTTCTTTAAGGCTGCTATCTACTACAAAGCTATATCTTCCATTATATCCCAAGTAATCAAGAACTTCTTCAGTTACTCCCTTTATTGTATAAAAATCAACATTTTTTGTTTGAAGTCCTGTAAAGTATTCTCCTGTCATTAGACATGCAAGTTTGTATTCTTCTACATAATTATCACTATCAATTGCTTTATTCTTCTTGTCTGTATCTTCTTTATAGAATGATTTTCCAAGTTCAAATAATGACACATTATCAATACTTCTTGATTTATTATAGTTATATGTTTTATAAAGTGCTGTTGTTACACTTTGACGTAATACACTTTTTTCCTCTGTTAATGGTGATAATATTTTGATGCTTTCCTTATCTTTATTAGTAAACATCTTTGATTCTTCTTCATTTACTAATACATAAGTTAATGTTTCATTTAATCCTAAATTAAACATCTTGTTACGTATTTCTCTTGAAGTTCTATCATATGTTCCTTTTTTTACTGGAAGTATCATATTCCTTCCTGGAATATTGTCAACACCATATATGCGTCCAACTTCTTCAATTAAGTCTTCTTTAATTGATATATCAATTCTTCTTGTTGGAACAATTACTGTAATTATTTCGTCATCCTTTTTTATTTCATACTCAAATCCTAATTTTGTAAATACATCAAGTATATCTTTTTTAGCTATGACTGTTCCTAATACTTCATTTATATTTTTTACTGTTATGTCGATTTTTTTACTTTCTTTGTTTGTTTTGTCGTATTTTGAAATTCCATCTAAAACTTTTCCATAAGCATATTTTTCGAGCAAATGACATGCTCTTTCCATTGCCATATATGTTCTATTAGGGTCCAAGCCTTTTTCAAATCTATTACTTGCTTCACTTCTTAGTATTTTGTTTGATGTTTTTCTTACTTTTACATTATCGAATATTGCTGTTTCTATAATTACATTTTTTGTACTTTCTGTTATTTCAGTATCAAATCCACCCATAACACCTGCAAGACCAATTGCTCTTTTTCCATCTGATATTACTATATCATCAGTTGTTAAAGTTCTTTCTTGTCCGTCAAGTGTTGTTAACTTCTCATTTTCTTTTGCCATTTTAACTTCAATCATATTATGTAATTTGTCTGCATCATAGAAATGTAATGGTTGTCCTGTTTCTAGCATTACATAGTTACTAATATCTACTACATTGTTAATAGGTCTAATTCCAGATGCCATTAATTTCTCTTTTATCTCTTTTGGACTTTCTGCAATTTGTACATTTAAAACTTTTCTAGCTAAAAATAGTGAACAATTTTCTGTATTTATATCTAATCTGAAATCTAATTTTGGAGCATCTTCGCTCTTTATTAGCTCAAGTTCTCCATTTAATTTTTCATTCCCCTCGCTTTTAGCTTCTTTATTTGCTTTTTTTATTTTCTCTTTGTTGTCAACTGCTTTTCCATTTTTATCATAGCTTATATGTTCTAAGTTAATTTGTTTTACTTTTTTTCCATATAGTGTTCCAACTTCATATGCCATTCCTAATATACTTAATAGGTCTCCTCTATTAGTTGTAAGTTCAAAGTCTATTACATTATCGTCCCACCCTAAATATTTTACTGGGTCTCCTCCAATAGGTGCGTCTTCTTCTAATTCATGTATTCCTTCTTTGTCTGCTTCTGTTAGGAATTTATTGTCTAATCCTAATTCTGCAATTGAACAAATCATTCCATTTGATTCTTCGCCTCTTATTATGGATTTCTTTATTTCTTTTTCTGGAAGTTTTGCTCCATCAAGTGCTACAATAACTTTCAAACCTTTTCTAACATTTGGTGCACCACATACAATTTGTATTACTTTGCTTCCTATATCTACTCGACATACATGTAAATGATCAGAGTCTGGATGATCTTTGCAATCAGTAACTTTTCCTATTATTAAGTTTGTTGCATCTATAAACTTTTTAGCTGAGTCATATTCATTGCCAATGCTTGTCATCTTTTCAGCTAGTTCATTAATATCTATATCTTCATCTAATTCTAAATAATCTTTCAAAAAATTAGTACTTAATATCATTTTTATTCCTTTCCTTTTATAAATTCACTATATATTATAAATATGCAATGTTACACAAGAATTAAATAATTTTTAATTCTTGTAAATTAATAAACTCAAGAGTAAATTATAATAATTTTGTATATTATAATCAATCTTATTTATCCATTCTGTCAAATTGTTGTAAAAATCTTACATCATTTTCATAAAGTAGCCTGATGTCTGTAATTCCATATTTAAACATTGCAAGACGGTCAAGTCCTGTTCCAAATGCAAATCCGCTGTATTTTTCTGGGTCATATCCGTTCATTTCTAATACATTTGGATGTACCATTCCTGAACCTAATAACTCAATCCATCCAGTTTGCTTACATAAGTTACATCCACTTCCTTTACATTTAAAACAGCTAACATCTACTTCATAAGATGGTTCTGTAAATGGAAAATAACTAGGTCTAAAGCGTAATTTTGTATCATCGCCTAACATATGCTTCATAAATATCTCAAGTGTTCCTTTTAAGTCAGCAAATGATATTTTTCCTTTTTCATCAATTACTAATCCTTCTACTTGATTGAATTGATGTGAATGCGTTGCATCATCTTCTCTTCTATATGTTTTTCCTGGTACTATAATTCTAATCGGTGTTTTTTCAGTATTTGCTATCATTGCACGTGCTTGAACTGCTGATGTTTGTGTTCTTAATACATATTCTGGTGTTATATAAAAACTATCTTGCATGTCTCTTGCAGGATGTCCCTTTGGCAAGTTAAGTCTTTCATAACAAAATTCATCTGTTTCAAGTTCTGGTCCTGATACAACATCATATCCCATTGATGTAAATAAATCTTCAATCTCTTCTATTATTCTTGTTAGAGGATGTTTACTACCCTTTTTTATTTTATCTGAAGGAAGTGTAACATCTATTTTTTCTGATTCTAATTTCTTTGCTAATTCTTCTTTTTTTAGCTTTTCTTCCAGTTCTTCTAATTTTTCTGTTATTTCTTGTTTTGCTGAATTCACAATATTTCCAACTTTCGGTCTTTCTTCTGCTGGTAATGTTCCCATTGTTTTTAATATCGCTGTTAACTCACCTTTTTTACCTAAATATTTTACTTTTATGCTCTCTAATGTCTGTAAATCACTAATATCTTTTATTTCAGCTAATGCAGATTGTTTTATTTTTTCTACTTGTCCTTCCATTTTATAATTCCTTTCTTATCTTTCAAATTAAAGCTCCAAAAACTTTGGAGCTTATTTTTTTATCATATAAAATTATACTTCTTCTTTTCTTTCCCATTGGGTACTTGATAAAATTATTATAAGTCCATACAAAGTTATAAATAGTGGTACTGTATATTCAGTTATTGGTAATCTGCACACAGCATGTAGAGTATATACTATTGATACTAAGCTCATTACATTTAGTAATAATCCAAGCATCTGCTTAGTTCCTCTATATCTAATTGCGAAATACATCATAACTAGAAGTATTGATATTCCTATTGGAATTATATATGGTTCTACTAATGATAATATTCTAACATTTGATACATGTTCTTGTCTAAAACTATCCACTGTTAATTCTGATGAGTATTTTTCATTAATTTTATCGCATAATTTTTGAACTTGCTCATTATTTACTTCTTTTACTTTAATTTTTACACTGTCTTCAAAAAATTCTACTTTTCTTGTAACGAAGTCTTTTCCCCATATTTCTTTCGCTATTGATTTAATATCACTCATTTCAATTTTATTTTCTTGTGTAAAAGTTATTGTATATCCCTCACCGTAATACAAATTAACTCGTAATCCTACAGTTGCTGTTATTATTATATTTATTACTAGTAATACTGCGCAAACTATGTATAATATTTTTTTCTTCATCTTATATTCGCTCCATTCAATGTATTTTATACTAAAAATTTATTTAATAATGTGTTATATACCCAACTTATTAAAATGCTCCAAAATAATACCATTCCTATACTTAGCATTCCAGCCCATTGTGTGAAACAATAAACTAATGCTATTATTAATATCGGTACTAGAATTAATGTGTATGACTTCATTATCTTTTTGAAAGTATTGTTCTTTTCTTTGCCTTCTAATTTTCCTTCTTTTTCTGCTTTTAATATCATAAAATTATAGATTACATTTATGATAAAGCCTAATTCTATTGCAAATATTCCTTCTAATGATAGTGCAACGTTTGTATATCTAATAACAAGTAGTAATCCTGCTATAAATCCTACTGATATAATTGCTCTTAATATTCCACTTACTCTATATTTTATTACCATTATTAATAAAATTACAAGTGCAATTGCTGTTTCAATATATACTATTGCTTTTAAAGTATTATCTTCGATCGCTGCGTCAACATAAGTATTTCCTACTATTGAGTATGTTACATCTATTGGATCATTTTCAATTATTGCAGCTAAGTTTAATGCACTAAACATTTGAGTTTCAAATTCTTCTTGTGCTGCTCCTATTGTTAATGATAATGTGCCATTATCAATTATTTCATCGAAATTTGTTGTTAACATATCTGAGGAATCTATACTTATTTTTACTTCTTTTTTCTTGTTTTCAGTAGATGTTCCAGTTGTAGTATTTGTTTCATTTGTAGCATTTTCACTTGATGTGTTTGTTTCATTATTTACTGTATTAGTTTCATTTGCTCCAGTATTTTCAAGTATTTCATTAGCAACATTTTGATAATCTGATGTTACTTGTTTGAATTTTCTAGCACCTTTTGTATTAAAGTTAATTGTCATTACTATTGCATTAGTATTTGAATACTCTGTTGCTCTTAATGAAACATTAACACTTCTTACATCACTATTATTTAATAATTCTTCATTTGTCTCACTATCTTTAATTGAAAACTTACCTATCTCATTTATGTCTGATAAAATTATATCTGTTTGACTATTTTCAGGAAGTCTTAATAAAATTTTTCCTGTATTTTCATCAAGTAGTAATTGATAATTTTGTACACCTAAACTTTTTAATCTTTTCTTCATAGTTTCAGCTGTTTTTTTATAATCATCAGCTGTATATTCTTTTTTCTCTTCTGCTGTATTATTTGCAGTTTCATTTTCTGCTACAGTGTTTTCTTCTGCTGAGCTTGTGTTCTCTAATGCAGTATTATTCCCCTCTGTTGTTGTATCTTCTTCATGTGTATGATCATGTTCATCATCGCTATCATCTACATTTAATGTAACTTGTCTATAACCTCCTAAGTCTGCATCTAAAGTATACCCTGGAATTCTACTAACCATTTGTCCCTTATCTTTGTAATAAATTCCTCCAAATGATACTACAGATAATAATACTACTATTAATACAATTAATACTTTGTTTAATACTTTTTGTGTTTTCACTTTTACTCTTCCTTAAATTATGTATTTAGATTTTTAACGGATATATCTATAAACCTCCTTTATAACTATTTTAAAACTTATTTACTCCTATTATCCCTCCTATCATTCCAGCAAGAATTGAAACAGCAAGCATTATTAATGATTTTACATTAAAATTAAATCCTGTAATGAAAATGCTTGATAACATATATATTGTAAAAATATATATTGCTCCAACTATACCACCATTTACTATACCATTCTTCTTAATATTCATTGAACTTATTACACTTCCAATTAGAATACTAATTGCTGATATTGTTATTATCGTTGTTGGTATAATTGTTTCTGGGATATTAGTATAAGTTAAAATAATAGCAAAAATTAGTAACATTACTAAACTAATTAATATTGATATTATACTTCCTTTTATAACTTTTATCAAGTTATTTTGCACTTTTGTTTCACTATTAACTTTATTTGTTTTTTGAACAGTCATATCTTTCACCTCTCACACACTTTTTTTAATTTTATGTGAGAAATTTCTGTTTATTACTATTATTATTTAAAATCAATAGTTCTGTCATCCAATCCTGCAATAGCCCATTTTTCAATAGAAACGACTATCTTATTAGGATATAAACTAACAATTATTCTATCATCTTTAGTATCTTCAACTATTCCTGCTAAACCAGAGAATGTAATTATTTTGTCTCCTTTTTTTAAGGAATCTTGCATTTCTTTTAGTTCTTTATCTCTTTTTTTATTTTGTAATGTACCTAGGTAGTAAATTATCATTATTATTACCACTATAATAATTACTTTTATAATATAATCTAGATTCATTCTTCTTAATTCCTTTTTTATTTACTATTAATCGCATTTTATGTTTGGTTAGCTGTATAAATTCCCAGCATTTACTATCTTTGTGCTTCATAATCTATTGGTGCTACTGTTCCTTCTGGTACTGTTGTAGTAGCTGGATTCCCTTGTACTGGTACTTGAGTTTGACTAGGATCTTCTGTTATTTCTGGAATTGTTGTAACTTGTGTATCTGGTGTCACTGTTGGTTCTGTTACTGTTTGATTTAAAGCTGTACTATTTGTTGCTACATCATTAGTACTTGTAGTATTTTCTTTTCCAACATAATCTTTATCAACTCTTTCTTTATTTTCAAGCCAGAAATTTACAATATCAATTTCTTCATTTTGCACACTAACATAATATGTTGTTTTATTTGCGATTGTTGTTGCATATGCTGAGTCAGCTACTATATTTATTAAGTTTGCTCCTGTAGCACTTACTATTCCATATTTTTTTACTGTTTCGTTACCAACTTTTTGGTCTTTTTCAATTACTATACCTTCCATTTCTGGAATTAATACTATTCCAGTAGTATTATTTTTATCTTGTGCAACTGTACAACCTATTCCATTATAGTCTATTGGAAGTATCTGGTTTCCATTTTTATCAATAATTCCCCATAATCCACCTCTTCTTACAGGTATACAGTTTCCATATAATAAATACCTGTTAGTAACATTTACATCTTCAATTTGTCCATCTAGTCCAAGTTTATCATAGTCTTGATAAATTATTATTTTTCCGTTTTGGTTTACTACTCCTTGCTTTCCATTACTCTCCACAAGATATAATCCTATATCTTTATCTATTTCAGCTATCTTATCATACTGTGGATTTATTTTTGTTATCCCATCATTGCCTATTATTCCATATTTTCCATCTTCACTTATAACTATGAAGTCATCAATTCCCTCTATAAATTGGATACTTGTATATCGTGAAGTTATTACATCTGTTAAAGTTCCTGTGCTTGTATTTGCTACACCAAATAGTTTTGTTTCAGGGTCTTGCACAACAAGTAAATTACGTAATATTGCCTTTTGATTGCTAAATATTAAAGCTTCTTCTAACCCACTTTTACTTAAAGATGCAGTTGCAATTCTAGATTCGTATAATGTTGATATATATGGTAATGTTAATATTTCTATTGTATTAGTTTCTTGCGTATATGCTATTGATAAATTAAATGCTCTTGCAAGTCCTTCTGAACTAATGTATAGATTGTTTCCTTTAGTAAATATTTCTTCATCAAGATCAAACTTCTGAGATTCTGATTCTCCAATCTGTGGATATTTTCTAATTGATTTTTCTCCTGATACAAAGTTTACCAATTCTTTTGAATTTGTTACATAACATTTTGTTAAATCTTCTGAATATTGTTTGTAGCCACCATTATAAACCCTATATCCTATGTTAGGTGCTATGTCTCTTATTGATACATATACTTTTCCATCTCTTATTTCAAATACATTATAGTTTTCAAGCTTCCCTATTCTCATCGTATCAATGTAAACTTTAAATGAATCTTTAGCTAATTTTTGACTATATGTATATACTACAATGGCTATTATTGCTAATATTACTATTAACACGCCTATTATTATTAAGCTATTTCTAGTCTTATTTTTCTTGTCTCTTTCGCCCATAGGATTTTCTTGTAATAAATCCATAATATTTTTCCTCCATAACTTTAACTTTTATTCTTTTGTGTATCCATATTTTTTATAAAACTCTTTAGAGAAATTTAATAAATTGTCGTTTTCAATTTCTATTCTAACTCTTTTCATTAAATTAGTCAAGAAATAAATGTTATGAATTGATAATAATCTCATTCCTAATATTTCATTACATTTTACCAAATGTCTTAAATATGCTCTTGTATAGTTCTTACAAGTATAACATTCGCATTCTGCATCTAGTGGTCCATAATCATGTTCATAAGTTGCATTTCTAACAACTACTTTCCCATGTGATGTCATAGCTGTCCCATGTCTTGCAATTCTTGTAGGTAATACACAGTCTCCCATGTCAATACCAGCAAGTGCTGCTTCTATTAAATAATCTGGTGAACCTATTCCCATTACATATCTTGGCTTGTCTTCTGGCATTAATGGAGCTGTATATTTTAGTATTTTTATATATTCTTCTTTTGGTTCTCCAATAGATATTCCCCCTATTGCATATCCCGGAAAGTCCATAGCTTTTAAGTCTTCTGCTGATTGTTTTCGTAGGTCTTCGTAAAATCCACCTTGTATTATCCCAAATAGTGCTTGATCTGTTGTATGTGCATCTTTACATCTTTGAGCCCACCTTGTAGTTCTTTCCATTGACTTTTTTGTATACTCATATGTTGATGGGTATGGACAACATTCATCAAATGCCATCATTATATCAGATCCTAAGTTTTCTTCTATTTTCATCACTTTTTCAGGAGTAAAGAAATGTTTGCTTCCATCAAGTTCTGATTTAAACTCAACACCTTCCTCACTTATGGTTCTTAAAGCACTTAGACTAAATACTTGAAATCCTCCTGAGTCTGTAAGTATTGGTCTATCCCATCTCATAAAATTATGTAACCCACCAGCTTCTTTTATCAATTCATCACCTGGTCTAAAATATAAATGATATGTATTTCCTAATATTATTTCTGCACCATTTTCTTTTAGTTCTTCTACTGTCATTGATTTTACTGTAGCTTGTGTTCCTACTGGCATAAATATTGGTGTTTGAATATCTCCATGTGGTGTATGGATAACACCACGTCTTGCTCCTGAATTTTTATCAATATGTAATAATTCGTAAGTTACCATTTTATTCTCCTCTTTATTTATTGAATGAACATTGCATCTCCAAAACTGAAAAATCTATATTTCTCATCTACTGCGTGTTCATAAGCTTTCATTATATAATCTCTTCCTGCAAAAGCTGAAACTAGCATAATTAATGTAGATTCTGGCAAGTGAAAATTTGTTATAATTCCATCTATACATTTGAATTTGTAGCCTGGGTATATGTATATTCCAGTATCTCCTTCACATTCTTTTACATTTCCATTTTCATCTGCTATTGTTTCTAGTGTTCTACACGAAGTTGTTCCTACTGCAATTACTCTTTTTCCTGCTTTCTTTGCATTATTAATTTTATCTACATCTTTCTGCTTTATATAATAATGTTCTGTATGCATATGATGTTCCTCAATATTCTCTTCTTTTACAGGTCTAAATGTACCAATTCCAACATGAAGAGTTACATTTGCAATTTGTATACCCTTTTCTTCTATTTTTTTCAATAAGTCCTCTGTAAAGTGTAAACCTGCTGTTGGAGCAGCTGCTGAGCCATCATATTTTGCATATACTGTTTGATATCTATTCTTTTCCTTTAATGTCTCATGAATATATGGTGGAAGTGGCATTAGTCCTATTTGGTCTAATATCTCGTTAAAAATTCCATTATATGAAAATATAACTTTTCTTGTTCCGTCTTGAGTTTTTTCAAGTATTTCTGCACTTAGTAAACCATCTCCAAATATTACTTTCGCTCCAATGTTTAGCTTGTTTCCTGGTCTACACATGCACTCCCATGTATCGCCTTCAATGTTTTTTAATAATACAAATTCTACATTTGCCCCAGTTTCTTTTTTTCCATATAATCTAGCTGGAATTACTTTTGTATTATTTCTAACAAGACAATCTCCAGGCTCTAAATAGTCTATTATGTCTTTAAAAATCTTATCTTCTATTGTTTTGGTTTGTCTATCTAATACTAATAAGCGTGATTGGTCTCTATTTTTTATTGGTACTTGTGCTATCAATTCTTCTGGCAAATTATAGTTAAATTCTTCTAATTTCATTATCGCTTCCCTCTTAATTAATCTTGAGATAAAGCAAACATACTTTATCTCAAAATAATAACTAAAATTCTATTTTTTCAGAAATATATCCTTCTAATTTTTCTATTGGCATACGAATTTGCTCCATTGTATCCCTATCTCTAATAGTTACTTGGTCGTCTTCTAAAGTATCAAAGTCAATAGTTACACAATATGGAGTTCCTATTTCGTCTTGTCTTCTATATCTCTTTCCTATTGAACCTGCTTCATCATAATCACAGCTAAATTTCTTTGAAAGTTTTTCAAATACTTCATTTGCTTTGTCATTTAATTTTTTAGAAAGTGGTAATACAGCTACTTTAAATGGAGCTAAAGCTGGGTGTAAATGTAATACAATTCTTGTATCTCCTTCTCCTAAGTCTTCTTCTTCATAACTATTGCATAAAAATGCTAATGTTACTCTGTCTGCTCCTAGTGATGGTTCTATAACATATGGAATATATCTTTCATTTGTTTCTGGATCTAAATATGTTAAATCCTCTTTTGAGACGTTTTGATGTTGTGTTAAATCATAATTAGTTCTGTCCGCTATTCCCCAAAGTTCTCCCCATCCAA
Source organism: uncultured Clostridia bacterium (assembly GCA_949746675.1). GTDB lineage: Bacteria > Bacillota > Clostridia > TANB77 > CAG-508 > CAG-793. Next base: position 28,492 of record CATKDT010000033.1, on the reverse strand, counting down.
ATGGGAAAGCAAATTCTATATCAGTTGTTCCATTACTGTAATGTGATAATTCTTCTTTTGAATGGTCTCTTAAACGAATATTTTCTTCTTTCATTCCTAACCCTAGTAACCATTTTTTACAGAAGTCTTTCCAATATTGGTGCCATTCTAAATCAGTTCCAGGTTTACAGAAAAATTCCAATTCCATTTGTTCAAATTCACGTGTTCTAAATGTAAAGTTTCCTGGAGTAATTTCGTTTCTGAAAGCTTTTCCTATTTGTGCAATACCCATTGGTATCTTCTTTCTTGTTGTTCTCATTACATTCTTAAAGTCTACAAATATTCCCTGTGCTGTTTCTGGTCTTAAATATATTGTTGATGTTGTATCTTCTGTTACACCTTGGAATGTTTTAAACATTAAATTAAATTTTCGTATATCTGTGAAATTTGTTTTTCCACATTTTGGACAAGCGATTTTGTTTTCATTGATATATTTTATCATTTCTTCATCACTCCATCCGTCTGCTACTATATCTTCTTTGTTTTGATGTGCCCATTCTTCTATTAATTTGTCAGCTCTGTGTCTAGTTTTACATTCTTTACAATCAATTAGTGGATCTGAGAAGTTTGAAATATGACCTGAAGCTTCCCAAGTTTTTGGATTCATTAATATAGCTGCATCAAGACCAACTATGTCTTTTTGTTCTTGAATAAATTTCTTTCTCCATAAATTTTTTACATTATTTTTTAATTCTACACCAAGTGGACCATAGTCCCAAGTATTAGCAAGTCCTCCATATATTTCAGAACCTGGGTATATATATCCTCTACTTTTGCATAATGCTACTATTGTATCCATATCTTTAACCATACTCTATTTTCTCCATTCTCAAATTTTCATTAATATTTATTTTTTCTTGGTATTTTTGTTTTTATATATTATTAGACCAAGAACGGCTAATACTATTATCACAGTAATAATCGTACCTTTACCTTTATTGCTATTTTTTTTGTTTGACCCATTTTTTACAGTAATACTTTTGCTTATATCTTCTACTTTTACTATTCCTGTGCCATCTGATAATGAAATTTCCTTTAGTGTAACATTTAGGTCTTTTTTACTTTCTTCAGTTACTTGAAAAGTTATTCTAATAATTGTTTCGTTTTCTTTTGCGAAACCACTTTTAGTAATAGCAATTTTACCATTTTCTACATTAAATGAACTTCCATTTACTGGTGTTTCCCAATTATTAAGTCCTTCTATTTTTTCAATAGTTAAACTTGTCTTATCATAGTCAATTGTTGTACCAAAAGCCATTATTCCCATCTCTGATTGAATATTTGAAATGTTTACATCAACTGTAAATTTATCACTTTTCTTTAAATCTGTTTCTGATATTGAAACATTTACGTCACACTTACAATCTGCATATACATTTCCTAGTAAAAAACTTGTTAATACAACCATTATTAAACATATGCTTATTTGTACTAGACTATTTATTTTCTTTCTCATTTTTCTCCTCCTAGCATTTTTTAAAAAATAGGAAGGAATGTACTACTCCTCCCTATTTAACATAATTATTTTTAATATATTGATTATCTTGTTTGATTTAATAAACCTAATATATTTAATTTTATCATTGCTATATCATTCACTGTTATTTGTCTGTTTCCGTCATCATCATAATTTGCTGCTTTTAAAATAGTTGGATTAGTTATTACAGTATGTCCTATAAAATGTAATTTTATCATTGCAAGGTCATTTTCAGTTACTACTTCTCCCTTTTCATTTGCTTCACCATCTAAATCACCTTTTACTATTAAAGTATATGTTAATTTATCAGCAATTTTAAGTTTCATTCCAGTTTTTAAAATAGCATTGTTGTTGTTTGTAACAGTTCCATTTTTATCTGTAAATACTATATCACTTGCTTCTGCATTTTCAATAGTTACTTTACTTAAGAATTGTGCAATAGTTGTTTGTGGTTCTATTTTAGATATATCCCAGTCATTACCATCTACTTTATATATTGTTGATGATACTTTAATTGGTTTTTCTTCTGGTTTTACTATTGTAGCTACTAAACTTGCATCTGTTACTTTAATTACACCATTACCACCACTAGTTGTAATATTTGTTAAACCTATTGTAGCTGTTGATGGTGTAGTTTCAGTTGATTCTGCTGCATTTGCTTTTACTTTAAATTTTAGTTTTAATATATCTTGAGCTGCTGTAACATATCCATCGTGTTCTAAGACAAATTTTCCATTATTTTGATTTTTTGTTAGTTTCCATTCATCGTCTTCACCATTGCTTGATCCTTTAAATGATAATAGCTCTAGTTTTGTTGTGTCATAATTTAATGTTGCTCCTATAACAACTATTCCTTTTCCTGCATTTGTTACTTCTTTTAATCTTGCAACTACTTCAAATTCATCTTCTCTATGTAATTTAGTTATGTCTATTGAATCATTTGATTTTAAGTTAATTGTAACTACTGGTGTTTCTCCTGCTGCTAATGAATTTCTGCTAAATTGCACAAATACAAATTGTGCTACTAATATACTAATTAATAGTATTGATACTGCAATTTTCTTTAATTTCATAATCTTTTATTCCTTTCTCTTCTATAACTTTATTTTAGCTCAGTCATTATAACAATTTTTTTTGATATAGTCAATATTTTTTTACTAAATTTTCTTTTTTTTATTATCTTAATATCATATTCATATGTTTATATTTTTTATATGACACTCCTAAAATTACAACTACTCCAAGTATAATTCCAGGTATTTTAAATGAATTTAATCCTGTTTGTGGTAGCTTATCATCTTTTTTTATTGTTGTGTCTGATGGTTTTTGATCACTACCTCCTTGGTTAGTTCCTCCTTGATTATTATTTCCTGGCTTTTCAGTTGGAGCTGGTGTTATTGTTGGTGTTGGTGTTACTTCTGCTTTTATTTGTGGTGTATATGTTTGAGTTTCTACTTTGCCTAGCCCTGTCCCATCTGAAACTGTAATATCCTTCATTGTCACCTTTACATTATCAGTTTTTAATACTTTAAATGTTAGTGTAAACATTGTAGCATTATGATTTGTTGGATTTCTTTCTATAAGTATTTTTCCATTTTCTTCATTATATGCTGGAGCAGAATAATCTCCTACACCTTCCATTTTCTCTAGTTTTAAACTATTTTTGTCATAATCTAATATTGCTCCAAATGCAACAAGTCCTCTATCTGAAAATATTTCTGATACTTTCACATCAACTTTAAATTCATCATTTGTCGTTACTTCTGATGTATCTTCTGGACTTAATACAATCTTACATTGCATTGCAGCAATAGTATCATTAGCCATACATAGTACTATCATAATTAATACAAATAGGCTTATTATTTTTTTCATAAAAAAGTCCTCCCTTTTATAATTTAATATACATTTTCAACTACTTTATTATAACATATTTTGACAACCTTGTAAACATTTTTTGATGATTTTTTTTATTTTTGTAATCACTTGGTACTGTAAGGAAATTATAGTTTGCATACTAAATCATATGTTTCTTTTGCTATCATAAATTCTTCATTTGTAGGAATTATGTATATCTTTACTTTAGAATCTGGTGCTGAAATACATCCTTCTTTTCCCTTCACATTATTTAAATTTAAATCTAATTTTATTCCTAGTGGTTCCAAATATTTACATATTCTTTCTCTAGTTTCAATCCCATTTTCTCCAACGCCTCCTGCAAAAGAAAGTATGTCAAGTCCTCCTAATGATACAATATATTGTCCAATATATTGTGCAATTCTATATGCCTGATTTTCAAGTGCAAGTATTGAACGTTGGTCTCCCATAGAATATCCATCTTCGATGTCTTTAAAAGATGATGAAACACCTGATATTCCCCATGCTCCTGATTGCTTGTTTAATATGTCTTCCATTTCTTCTGGTCCAATATTGTCTCTCTTCATTATATATGGAACTATTGCAGGGTCAATATCTCCACTTCTCGTCCCCATTGGAATACCTGCTAATGGAGTTAATCCCATTGATGTATCAATCGATTTTCCATCCTTTATTGCACATACAGAAGCGCCTTGTCCAAGATGACAGTTTATTATTTTTAAATTTTCTTGTCCATTCATTAATTCTTGAATTCTTTGAGCTACATATTTATGTGAAGTTCCATGAAAGCCATACTTTCGAATTTTGTAACTTGCATAATATCTATATGGTATTTGATAGATATACGCTTTAGGCTCCATTGTTTGATGGAATGCTGTATCGAATACAGCACACATTGGTACATTAGGAAGAGCTTTTTTAGCTGCTCTTATTCCTGCTACCCCTGCTGGATTATGTAATGGAGCTAGATCTATACAGCTTTCAATTTCTGAAATTACTTCTTCATTAATTAATACTGAACGACTGAATTTTTCACCTCCATGAACAATTCTATGTCCTATTGCTTTTATTTCTTCCAGAGAATTTAACAATTGATACTTAGGTGCAGTTAACACCTCTAAAATAAATGCAATAGCCTCATCATAGTCCCTTGCTATACGTAATATCTCTTCTTTTTGTCCTCTTACATTTAATTTTAGAGTTGTTTTCATTCCTCCTATTCTTTCAAAATTTCCTTTTGCCATCCTTTCATGTTTTTCCATATCTATTAGCTGAAATTTAAGAGATGAACTTCCACAGTTTAATACTAGTATTTTCATAAATTTTCCTCCTTTGATAATAACTAAATTTGAAATAGAATTGGTATAGTACTAGGAATACAAGATTAAAATCAATGAGACGTGCTTTCTGCACGTTGATTTGATTTTAATTGTAGTATGACAGCGTTATTCGCCAATTATCTTTCAAATTTCTTCAAACTCTTTTGCAAGTTTTCCAATAGCTTTAGTCTCAATTCTAGAAACATAGCTTCTTGATATTCCTAAGTTTTTTGCAATTTCATTTTGAGTTTTTGGTTTTTTTCCATTTAATCCAAAACGTAATTCTATAATTGTTTTTTCTCTATCTTTTAATATGCTTTTTACTTTTGAATATAGTTTTGCAATTTTCATTTTTAAGTCAATTTCATCATCAACTCTTCTTTCATCATTTTCAAGTATATCTTCTAATGTTATTACATTATCATCTTTGTCTTTACCTATTGGGTCATCTAAATATACTTCATTATTTTGTTTTTTAGTAGACCTAAAATACATAAGTATCTCATTATCTATACATTTTGATATATATGTAGACAGCTTTATTGCTTTATCTGCATTATATGTGTTAATTCCTTTTATTAAACCAATTGAGCCTATTGATATTAAGTCATCTTGGTCAATATTAGAATTAGAATATTTTTTACATACATGTGCAACTAATCTAAGATTATGTTCTATTAAAATATTCCTTGCTTCTTCATCTCCTTGTTTCATTAAACTAATATATTTCTTTTCTTCTTCACTATTTAGAGCTTCTGGAAACAAGTTATTGTTTGATATGTATCCTACAAGAAATGTGCTATTTCCTAAAAATGCTAATAATTCACAAATTGTTATTGCTATCATATTACACCTCCAATGTCTTACATAAACATTATATGCTTATATAAAACCTGAAGTGCCTGACCGTTAAAAATAGGACTTGTAGATTTTATTTTTTTCTTCTAATTATCCAATTTTCTTTACATTCTACTGGTATATACATTTTTACTGCTTGGTCAACTTTTCCAGGATTTATCGTTTCAATTTCTTCATCTGTTTCGACATCCCACAAATTATCAATTATAAATTCTATTGGCTCTATCTGATTTGGAATAATTAGTTCCATTTTATCGCCTTTTGTAAGTTTATTGCCTATCTTCACTATACTTTTTTCTTTGTTATATTCTTTAACTATTCCTCCAAATTCATATTCTGGATTATACTGTTTTCCAGTATATTCTTGGAAGTCTTTGTTTTGTTTATCATTAAAGAAAAATGTTGTTAATTCTCTTGTTTTTACTTTTTGTAGTTCTTTTAAGTATTTTGTATAGTCATACTTTTCAGGGTCTTTCATATAATCATCTATTGCATTTCTGTAGGCGTTTACTACACTTGCAACATAATACTCTGATTTAAGTCTGCCTTCTATTTTTAGACTAGTCACTCCCATTTCTATTATTTCTGGGATTTCTTTTATTAGACATAAGTCTTTTGATGACATAACATAGGTTCCATTACTGTCTTCTTCAACAGGCATTATATTGCCGTGGGTTGTTTTTTTCTTCTATGTACGTATTATACGCCCATCTACAACTTTGTGAACAATCTCCAAGGTTTGCATTTCTTGATGACATAAAATCACTTAAATAACATCTTCCAGAATATGCCCAGCAAATTGCACCATGTATAAATATTTCTGTTTCAATGTTGGTATTTTTAATTAAGTATTTAATATCTTCCTTATTCATCTCTCTTGAAAGTATTACTCTTTCTGCTCCATTTTTTTTCCAAAAGTTTGCAGTATGTGCACTTAATGTATTTGCTTGAGTACTTACATGTATTGGAATATTAGGTGCAATTTCTTTAATTATATCAATTACTCCACCATCTGAAGCTATTATTGCATCTACTGAAAGTTTGTCTAACATTTGCACTTGTTTTTTTATTTCTTCATACATATTATCAGGTGCATATATATTTATTGCTGTATATACTTTTTTTCCAATTTTATGTGCATATTCTATTGTTTTTGCTAAATCGTCATTGTCAACTTCTGCTCTACTTCTTAGTGATAATGTTCCTGTTCCACAATATATTGCATCAGCACCATATAAAAATGCTTCTCTTGCTTTTTCAAATGAACCCGCTGGAGCTAATAGTTCTATTTTTTTCATTTTATTATCCCTTCTATAGCTAGTCTCTTTTAGTATTTTTATATCTTTAGCTTTTAATTAGGCTTATTGCTTCCTCTAATTTAAGAGTCTGTTGTTCTCCTGTTTCCATATTTTTTAATGCTACTACATTATTTTTTATTTCATCTTCTCCAATTATAATAACATATTTTACATTTAAATTATTTGCATATTTGAATTTTTTTGCAATTTTTTGATTTTCCAAATTTACTTGTACATTTATTCCATTTTCTCTAAGTTTTGCTGCAACTTCTACACACATATCATAATTATCAGTCATTGATATTACAAGTGCATCTGATATAGATTGTCCTTCTGCTGAAATTATATTGTTATCCATTAACTGGAAGAATAGGCGAGTTAATCCTATTGATATTCCAACGCCTGGCATTTTTCTTTCAGTATAGTATTCTGTTAAATTATCATATCTTCCACCTGAACATACACTTCCCATCTTTTTATACTTATTTAGGAATGTTTCATACACTGTCCCTGTATAATAATCTAGTCCTCTTGCTATTGTTAAATCTATTTTATAATAATCATCTGATACTCCAAATATTTTAATAAATTTTATAACTTGTTTTAATTCCTCTAATCCTTCAGCAAATACTGGGTTTTGAATACCTAATTTCTCTAATTCTTGAACTTTATTATCATTATTTCCTTCAATAAGTATGAATTTCATTATTGTATCAGCTTGCTTCTCTTCACAGTATTCTAATAATTCTTTTTTAGTTTCTTCTTTTCCTATTTTTTCTATCTTATCTATTATTCTTAATATTTCTGTTGATTTATTTTCTAGTCCTAGGCTTGCAAATAATCCATTTAATATCTTTCTGTTATTTATGCAAATCGTGAAATCGTCAAATCCTAACTCTTTAAATGTATTATAGATTACTGCTGGAATTTCAGCATCATTCATTATTGATAATTCTCCATCACCAATAATATCTATATCACATTGATAGAACTCTCTGTATCTTCCTCTTTGTGGCTTTTCTCCACGATATACTTTTCCTATTTGATACCTTTTGAATGGAAAACTTAATTTGTCATAATATTCTGTTACATACTTTGATAAAGGTACTGTTAAGTCAAATCTTAATGCTAAGTCATTTTCTCCCTTATTAAACCTGTATATTTGCTTTTCTGTTTCTCCACCTGCTTTTGCAAGTAGCACACTTGCATCTTCTATAATTGGTGTGTTTAGTGGCAAAAATCCATATTTTTCATATGATTTTTTTATTGTCTCTTTCATCTTATTAAATAAAATTTGCTCATTTGGTAATAATTCCATAAATCCTGGTAATGTTTTTGGCTGTATTTTTTTCTCCATAGTTTAATTTCCCTTCTCTATTTGTATTCTATTCTTTTATTATGTTTTATACCAAAACAGCCAATTTGTCAACCTTTTGCAGCTGATTTTATATATATTATTTTCTTTTTTGATATATTATATAGTTTGAATTTTTATCGCAGTCCATTATTATATCATATTCTTCTTTTATTTCTTCCTTTTTTACTTTATATAAACTTATTTTCTCAACATATTCATTATTTTTTTGATTTTCTATACAAATTCTATTTATTTCATTCTTAATACTTTGCGCTTTATTTTTAATTGTCTCATTCTTTTTTATCTTCGTTACTTTTAGTTTTTTGTTTCCGTTTTTATCTAAACTTTCTATTATTTCATCTATAAGTGATGGAGTATTTTTGTTTTCTCTTTCCTTCATTATCTTCCCTTCTAATTTATTAATTATCAAATTTTATTCTTGCATTATTATCTTTTAATAATTGGGGGCTTGTATTACGTTCTTCCATTTCATATATCTCCTTAATAGTACCTTGCTCTATTTTTATTCCTTCTACAAAGTTACTTTCATTATTTTGACTTTCTTTTTTATTATACTGTTGTTCTTGTTTATCTATATCTTGTTTTTTATCTATGTCACTATAATTTATACTCTTTTTCTTTAATACTTTTTTATTTTCTATTTTTCCTTGTAAATAACTTTTACTTTGCTCTTCTGTTATGCTCTTATCTTCTAAATTCATTTCATTTTGCTCTTGTTTATTTTCTATTTTTATATTAACATCTTTTGCAATTATAGTTTCTTCTATAGTCATAGTACCTTTTTCTTTTATATTATTTCTATTAGTAATTCCTAGAATTGATATATATATTACTATAAGTAATATCAGTATTTTGATTTTCTTCATGTTTGCTCCTTTATGGTAAATTTTGGATATATTATACAGTCATATTTTGCGTTTGTCAAGTATAATCTTTATAAATATTGCTAAAAATGTAATTTAATATTATAATGTGTATAATAAATGTTGAAAGGATTTATGTTTATGGATAATTTAATTAGTATTATTGTAACTGTTTGTAATAATGAATCAACCTTAAAGGACTGTATTATGTCATTAATTTCTCAATCTTATAGAAATATAGAAATAATTATTGTTGATGATGGTTCAACTGATTCTTCTACTACTATTTGCAATGAACTTTTGGTATCAAATTCAAGACTTACTGTTATTCAAAGTTTACATTCTGGAATTACTTCTGCTAGAAACAAGGGGCTTGAAGTTTGTAAAGGAGAATATGTCACTTTTGTTAATGCTAGTGATACTATTGCTAAAAATATGATTGAAGTCTTGAAGAATATGGTTGACAATTATGGTACAGATATTGCAGTATGTAATACTAAAAAGGTTTTAAATCCTTCCAATAAAGTTATTGCTTTTTCAACAGAAGATGCTTTACGTCAACTTTTGATTGGTGATTTAATTGAAAATAATCCTTATGGAAAATTATTTAGTAGAAAACTTTTTGAAAATAAATTGTTTGTTGAACAAAGTGCTAATGTTATATATAAAATTTTTGAAGATTGCTCAAAAATTGCTTTTCTAAATGATAATTTGTATAATATGAATTCTACCGAAAGTTTTTCATTTAATTCAATTATAAATAAAGATTTGAGAATTATGAAATCATATCCTAATCTTGCCATTTACTGTAAATGTAATATTGTAAAAACAATTCAAGATGAGTTTTATAATTCATTTACTTATAATATTCCAATAGAAGATGAAGATAATATTTACCTTTTATTTAAGCAAACGCTACAAGATAATGATGATAAAATTGCAAGTTATTTTAATTATATTAGGCGTGCTCATTTATATATATTGGCTGATGATTTAAAGCAGTATAAAATGGTGTGTCCAGTGTTGCCTGAATTGGAATAATATTAAAAATGTTATATAATTGTAATATAAAAACTGTTGATTAATATTCAACAGTTTTTCTTCTTTTATTTATTATCTTAACTCTATTCTTAATAATTTCTTCTGCTTCAATTTTTTAATTTTTTCAATAACTTTATCAACAACTTTCATATATATTTTTTCTATTGTACAAATTCGTATAAGGTCAATTATAGAACATGCTACAAAAATTAATAATGTTGTTCCAATACAACTAACTATCATATATGGCTTGTCACTATATTGTGTACATCCTACAATAATTTCCCATAAAAATAATCTTATTATTGGATTATCATGTATCAAATACACTCCAAAAGTTGTACTTGATATTGTATTTATAACTTTACTCTTAATTTCTTTAGCTGAAATAGCTAATAAAAACATATATATTGCTATTAAAACTATAATTGGATTTTCTTGTTGTACAGAAAATGTTTCATTTCCTAAAACATAATGTTTACTTATATGATGTATATATATAGTAGCAATTATTATTACTGTATTTAAAGTAAAATATAATAATAATTTTTTCTTATATTTTGCTTTATTTTCTTTATTACTAATATTGTATTTTCGTATATATGCACCAATTAAATATAAAGTAACTGATCTTTCAATAAATACTGCTGGCACTCTTATGTTTAAGTATGTTGGCAATGTAAAGTATATTATTAGCAAAGTAAATATTAATATTTTAAATTCCATTTTTTCCAAGCTATCTGCTAATTTATTTATGTATTTTGAAAATATCATTATTAACATATAAGCTGTAGCAAACCAATAAAGATTTTTAGATATTGGTCCAAAATAGTATATGCAATTTTGTATATTAATTTGTGTTTTAAATATCATACTTAATATAATAAATATTGATATGGAATAAAATAATACTTGACCTTCTATCCTCAATATTTTTCTTGCTGTAATTTTTGACTTATATATATAATATCCTGATATTATAAAAAATATATCCACTCCTAATGCTCCACCAATTGATAATATATTTGCTATATAATAATTAATATTATAAAATTCTGTTTTCAAAAGTCCATGATACATATAATGATGTATAATAATTACTATCATTGCTATTATTCTCAATAGTTCGACGTTTGAGTTTCTACCATTTTTTTTCACAAGAGACATATCCTTATTTAAAAATGTTGTTTTGCTTTTTAAAACATTCATATTATCCCCTTTAGTGTTAATTTTATTTTTCGTTTTTATTATAATAGAGCAATTTTAAAAAGTCAAATATTAAATGTCTTCATTTAATATAACATAATTTATTATGGTATACTAAACAAAGACATTTCACTCATATATTTTTTATTAGATTGTTTATTTAAATTTTATTTACAGAATCTATGTTTTCCAATCGTTATAGTCATTGGTCTTGACCATATCCATTTGTTTGTTGCAGTATTAGGATTAAAATAATATACTGCTCCATATGTTGGGTCCCAACCATTTTGTGCATCTTTTGCAGCTTTTTTAGCAGTAGCATTTGGTGTCAAATTTATTTGTCCATCTGAAACACATGTAAAAGCATTTTTTTGATATACAACTCCTGATACTGTATTAGGAAATCTGCTATCTTTTACTCTATTTAAAATTACTGCTGCAACTGCAACTTGACCTGTATATGGTTCTCCTCTAGCTTCTGCATATACAAATTTACTGATTAGATTTAGAGAAGCTGTATCTACTGAATTTGATGAAGAACTGCTACCTGAGCTTGACATTCCTAATGCTTGTAATGTTTTTGTTCCCGCAATTCCATCAGCAGTTAATCCATTTTTTCTTTGAAATTTTTTAACAGCTTCTAATGTTTTGCTTCCATATACTCCATCTACTGAACCATTATAATATCCCCAATTTTTTAATTTAGTTTGTATCTGTCTTACTTCATCTCCTCTTGAACCATATCTTGAAACTGCTTCTGCCACTTGATTTCTAGTAATAACTGTATAACTTACAAATAACATTACTATTAGTATTAAAAGACTTCCCACTTTTATTTTATTTTTCATTTATATTCTCTCCCTTCACTCACTTCGCTTGTTCATTGCTATGCATGATTTTATCAAAAAATTGCGTTTAGAAATTTATCTTTTAGTAAGTAAAAAACTCTTTTGAGATTATTTTTCCCAAAAGAGTTAGTTTTATTCATTTTTAGAAAATACCAACAATATTTCCATTTTCATCTAAATCAATACTTTCTGCTGATGGCACTTTAGGAAGTCCTGGCATTGTCATAACTTTTCCTGTTTTTATAACTATAAATTCAGCACCTGCTTTATATTCAGCTGAGGTTATATGAATTGTAAATGGTTTATCACATAATAAATTTTTATCATCATCGGAAAATGAGTACTGAGTTTTTGCTATACATACTGGAACTTGTACTTTGTTTTTTTCAATATTAGCTATTTGTTTTTCTGCTTCTTCTGAATATTCAACATTGCTTGCTCCATAAATTTTCTTTGCAACTTTTTCTATTTTGTCTTTTGTTGTATCAGATAATTCATATGTATTTTTAAAAGTATGTTCTTTTTCACAAATTTCGCATATTTTATTTGCTAAGTCTGCCCCACCTTCTCCTCCTTTTGCCCAATTTTCAAGTAAACTATATTCTATTTTTCCTTCTAATTTTTCTTTTAATAATTGTATTTCTTTTGGTGTGTCAGTGTTAAATTTATTTATTGCAACTATTGGATTTAATCCAAATGACTGGATATTTTCTATATGCTTCATTAAGTTTTCAATTCCAATTCCAAGTGCATCAAAATTTTCCTCTGATGCTTCTTCTTTTGTAGCACCCCCATGATATTTTAGGGCTCTTAATGTTGCAACTATTACTACTGCGTCTGGAGAAGTTTCTAATTTTCTACATTTTATATTTAAAAATTTTTCAGCACCTAAGTCTGCCCCAAACCCTGCTTCAGTAACAACATAATCTCCTAATTTTAGAGCCATTTTTGTTGCTATTATACTATTGCATCCATGTGCTATGTTTGCAAATGGTCCACCGTGTATTATTGCTGGATTATTTTCAATAGTTTGTACAATATTAGGATTTATAGCATCTTTTAATAAAACAGTTAATGCCCCTTCTACTTTTAAGTCTTTTGCAGTTATTTTTTTATCATGTTTATCATACCCAATTATGATATTTCCTAATCTTCTTTTTAAGTCTTTAATATCTGTTGCTAGACATAAAATTGCCATTATTTCTGATGCAACTGTTATATCGAAATGGTCTTCTCTTGAAGTCATGTTTTTTTCATTTGAAAGTCCTATTTCAACTTTTCTTAATTTTCTATCATTTAAGTCTAGACATCTATTCCAAACGACTCTTTCAATTCCAAGTTCATTTCCATGAAATATATGATTGTCAATCATTGCACTCAATAAATTATTTGCTGACGTTATTGCATGTATATCTCCTGTAAAGTGTAAGTTTATTTCTTCCATTGGAGCTACTTGTGAATATCCTCCGCCAGTTGCTCCTCCTTTTATTCCAAACACAGGACCTAAAGAAGGTTCTCTTAATGCTAATATTGCTTTTTTTCCAATCTTGTTTAGTCCATCACATAATCCTATTGATGTTGTAGTTTTTCCTTCGCCTAATGGTGTTGGATTTATTGCAGTTACTAGAATTAGTTTACCATTACTTTTATTTTTTATTTGCTCATAATAGTCTAATGAAATCTTTGCTTTGTATTTTCCATATTGTTCTACGTATTCTTCTTTAATATTCAATCTATTTGTTATTTCATTTATATTTTTTAATTTTGCATTTCTTGCTATTTCAATATCTTTCATAATGGCACTTCCTTCCACACTTATTTTAATTAGAATATTACTCCTGTTATTACTCCTAAAATTGCTCCTGCTATTACTTGTACTGGTGTATGTCCTGTCATCTCTTGTAATTTTTCAGCACTTGTTAATTTTTGATTTCTTATTATGTCATTTAAAATCATTGCTTGTTTTCCAACAGCTCTTCTAACTCCCGCCGCATCGTACATTGTAATTAATGCAAAAATTCCACTTAAAGCAAATATTGGCGATTGAAATCCTTCATTTTTTCCTATCATTATTGCTAAACATACAACTATTGCTGAATGAGAACTTGGCATTCCTCCAGCTCCCATTAATCTATCCCAGTTCCACTTTTTTGTTTCACAATATTCATATATTACTTTAAATAATTGTATACTAAACCATAATGCTAGTGGCACTAATATATATTTAAATTGTATTATATTGTTTATTATGTTATTCATTTCCCCTTCTCCCACTTTACTTTTTATTATTCTTTAGATTTATTTTATAATTTTAAGCTATTCTGTTTCAAATTTTTTTTCTTGATTATCTATTAATATTGTTATCTTTTTTTCAGCTTCATCCAACATTTCTTTACAAGCTTTTGATAAAGCCATTCCTTCTTCAAATTTCTTTACAGATTCGTCTAATGTTAAATCGTCTCTTTCTAGTTCTCTTGCTATATCTTCTAATTTTTTCATTGAATCTTCAAAATTTATTTTCTTTTCCATTTTCTCTCATTCCATTTCTAATATGATTTTCTTAGTTTAACTTTTATTTATAATACATATTGTTGTGCTCTACAAAATATTTGCATTAACATTTCCATCACTAAATGTAATACTTATGTTATCTCCTTTTTTCAAGTCAGTTGCTTTTTTTATAATCTTGCTATCTTTCTGAGTGATACTATATCCTCTGGTTAGTGTTTTCATTGGACTTAATGTATCAATCTTGGAAACAACTTGGGTAAAATTATTTTTATCACTTTCCAATTTTTTTTGTATGTTATTTGTAATACTTTTTACACTTATGTCAAGTAGTAGAGATTTTTCATTTATATGTTGCATAGGTTCTTTAAATACTCGTAAGTTCATGCATTTTTCATAGTGTAATTTCATTAATTCGACTTTTTTCTTTAATGCAATTTTATAGCTATTTTCATATGAATTAATTGTGTATATTACATCACTTATATTAGGTACTGCAAGTTCTGCGGCTGCTGATGGTGTTGGTGCTCTTAAGTCAGCCACAAAATCTGATATTGAATAGTCTGTTTCATGTCCAACTGCTGAAATTATTGGAATTTCTGATTTATAAATTGCTCTTGCAACTATTTCTTCATTAAATGGCCATAAATCCTCTAGTGATCCTCCTCCTCTTCCTAGTATAATAATATCAGCTAGTTTTTCATTATTCATTCTTTCTATTCCATCTACTATCTTTTCAGCTGCACCTGTTCCTTGAACTGGTACTGGAAGCAAACGAATATGCACATTTGGATTTCTTCTAGTTGATACATTTATTATATCTCTAATAACTGCTCCTGTTTCTGCTGTAAGTACTCCAATTGTTTTTGGGAATTGTGGTATTTCTTTTTTGTGAGCCTCTGAAAATAGCCCTTCTTCTTCAAGTTTTGCTTTTAACTTTTCATATGCTTCAAATAAACTTCCCATACCATCTTGTTTCATTGCTTTGCAATATATTTGATATGCTCCATCTCTTTCAAACACTGATACTGTTCCCAATACCATAACTTTCATTCCATCTTGTGGCTTAAAAGAAAGATGAGGAGTATAGCTTTTGAACATTATACACTTTATTAATGAATGTTCATCTTTTAGTGTAAAATATATGTGTCCTGTATAATGAATTTTACAGTTTGATATTTCACCTTTTACATATACATTATTCAAATATTCATCTCCATCAAATTTTTGCTTTATGTATCTATTTAATTCTTCAACCGTTATTGGTTCAATATTCACTTTATTACTCCTTAAATTATATCGTTTTTCTTAACAATACTAGCTAACACACCGTTAACAAAACTTTTTGAAGAATCATCGCCATATTTTTTTGATAACTCAACAACTTCGTTTATTACGACTTTATATGGTAATTTTGTATATATAATTTCATATATTCCAAGTTTTAAAAGAGTTAAATCAATTTTTGATATTCTTGAAATTGTCCACCCTGCTTTTATGTTTTGCTCTATTTGATTTTCTATATTTTTTTCTTCTTTTTCTATTCCTAGGATTGTATTATTAATATACTTTTTTGCTTCTTTATCTGTAATTTCTTCAACCTCAATAAAAAAATCAATCTGTTCTTTTACTTCTTCTTTGGATATTTGTAAACTATATAATAGTTTAAATGTTTCTTCTCTTACTTTTGACCTATTCATTTTCTTGCTCCATTTTTAATAATAAACCGCCTTTAAAAAGATTTACTTTTGTTCGGCGGTTTTATAGTTACTACATTTTATCAATTATTTTTTTTAATTTGGATTTTATTGTTTCTTTGTTGTTTTGATAATAATTACCTGCCCAAATTCCTAAGACTAAAATTACTATTACTACTAATAATCTGTATGCTCCTGTGCATAATAATATTGTAGCTATTAGTCCTCCTAATATTGCTCCCCAATATTTTGTTAAGAAATTTTTAAAATCGTCCATATTCATCTCCGTTTCTTGTATTTCAAAATTTACTAAACTCCAATTATCCTCTTATATTTTACTATTTATTTTTCTGCTTAAGATTTGCTCTCTTTAGTCTCTTTTACTTCTTCAACTTCTTCAATGTCTCCAATTTCGACATTTATAACTTGTATATTTACAAACTTTAACTCCAAGTCAGTTGATTCTTTAACTGTTTTCTTAATCTTAGATTGTAATTTTGATGAAACGTCTTTTATTGTAACTCCATTTGCAACATTTATTATAACATCTAGTGAAACATTTCCTTCTTTATCAATTATTACATTTGTTTGTGAAGTATGTACTTTTGGAATTTCCATAACTACTCCATCAACTATATTACATAAAGTTGTTTTAGTTATTAATAATGTTCCATCTTCATTCTGTAGCTGAATTCCTTCTTCATCATAATTATCATCTTCAGATGGTGTTGTAAAAAATAGACATTTTAGTGCAAGTAATGCTAAAATTCCACATACACCATATAATATATAAGTATAGTTTTGAACTGTAACTATCTTTGTTATTAATATGCTAAATATAGTTGGTTCTATAAATCCTGCGCCTATTAATATTAATACAATTGAAAGTGTTAATACTATAATTGAAAAAACAGCTAATCCTAATCTTTCTAGAAATTTCATATATTTTCCTTTCTATTAGTACAAAATAGTTTATCAATTTTATAATTTATCTTTTTATTTTGAGTTTTATTATTATTTGTACTTTTATTAGATTTTATTTTCTCGTTTCTATTACTTAATATATTACTGATTATTTATTATTTCTTTACTTCCTTTTTGCTTTCTTTCTTAGTTGTTTTTTTATCTTCTTCTTTCTCTTCTTTTTTTATTTCCTTTTTGTTTTCTTCTTTCTTTTCTTCTGCTTTTTCTTGAACTGTCATAACTCCTTGAACGTGTACATTTACTTCATTTGCTGAAAGACCTGTCATACTTTCTACTGATTTTTTTATTCTTTTTTGAATTTCAAATGCAACATCTGGTATTCTAGCTCCATATTCAACTATAATGTTAACGTCAATTTTTACTTCTTTGCCTTGAATATCAACTTTTATTCCCTTTGCCATATTCTTTTTTCCACTAAGAACTTCTGATATTCCACCAGCAAATCCTCCTGCCATTTCAGCAACTCCTGCAACTTCTGATGCCGCCATCCCAGCAATTACAGCTACTACATCACTTGATATTTCTATATTGTTATTATTTGTTTCCTCTTCTATTTTTCCCTTAACTTCTTTTTCATCTACTACTTTCTGTTTTTTTTCTTCACTCATAATAGACCTCCTTAAATTTTAATACTCATAGTATACCAGTTAATCGTTAAAATTACAATAGTTTTTATGGAAAATTTTTGGTTCTAATTACAATAAAATGTTATATCAGTATAGTGTTTTAGGTATACTATACTTAATTGTATTGTTACAATTACTAGACCTTTTATATTATAAAATTTATTTATTATATATCTAGTATACAGTTTTCTTTTCCTACAATTTCTTCAAATTCTTTTATTGTATTTTCATATGCAAAAATTGCTCCAGAACTCATTACCTTTTCGCCTTGTCTAACAAAAATTAGCAAATTACATCTATCTCCACTAAAAAACTTTATAGCTCCTCTAAGCTTTGCTTTTTCTTCTTCTGTTAAATTAGTTATGTTTATTTCTAATTTTTTTCTTTTAACTTCAATCTTTTTTCCTATATCATCCTCATTATAATTGCCTTCTCTATTTGAAATACTATTAGAATTATTTATACTTTTTGCTTCATTTATGTCATTTATTGAACTTGCAATCATTGTAATGTCTTGGTCTTCTCTTATGCTTATTCTTCCATCAATTTGTACAATACTTTCTTCGTATAATACTTTTGATGCCATTAAATAGCAACTTTCAAATACAATTACTTCACATGAGCCATATAGATCTTCTACTGTAATAAATGCCATTATTTTATTTGATTTTGTATATTTCTTTTTAATATTTGTAATAATTCCAACTAATTTTATTTGTGAATTATCCTTTAATAAACAATTTCCTGTTGTTTGTATTGCTTCATTTGCTTCTTGTAGCATCATCGTATTTATGTTACTTAATTTTTCTATCTGTTCTCTATACTTTTCAAGAGGATGTCCTGAAATATAGATACCCAGCATTTCCTTTTCCATTGACAATAGTTCTTTTTCTGTGAGTTCTTCTTTCTCAACAAAATCATATTTCATTTCTTGAATTTCGTCATCTGTATTTGCTATTTCAAACATAGATATTTGATCCTTGAATCCTCTGTTATTAGAGTCTGCAATCGTATCAATTATTTTTTCAAAAGATGCTAAAAGTGTTGCTCTATTTTTTCCAAATCTATCTAGTGCTCCTGACTTTATTAAACTTTCCACACATTTTTTGTTTACTTGTTCTCCATAAATTCTTTCGCAAAAATCTGTAAAATCAATAAATTCTCCATTTGTATTTCTTTCTTTTACTATATTTTCTATTGCATTTATTCCAACATTTTTTACACTTCCAAGTCCAAATCTTATTTGATTCCCTTCAACTGAAAATTTTGTAATACTTTTATTTATATCTGGCTTTAAAATTGGAATATTTAATTTCTTACATTCATTTATGTATATCGGTACTTTATCTAAATTTCCTAAAAAACTATTTAACATTGCTGCCATAAATTCTGCTGTATAGTATGCTTTTAAATATGCTGTTCTATAAGCAACAACTGCATAACATGCTGCATGTGACTTATTGAAGGCATATTTTGCAAACTCTGCCATTTCATCAAATATTTTGTTTGCTGATGCTTCATCAATTCCATTTCGTACACATCCTTTTATCTCTACATTTCCATTTTCATCAGTTAATCCATGAACAAAATTTTCTCTTTCTTTCGCCATTACTTCTAGTTTCTTTTTTCCCATAGCTCTACGAACTAAGTCAGCTCTTCCTAGAGAGTATCCAGCTAAGTCTCTAACTATTTGCATAACTTGTTCTTGATAGACCATACATCCATAAGTTACATTTAATATTGGTTTAAGACTTGGATGTGTATATATTGCATTATCAGGGTCTTTTTTATTTAATATATATCTTGGTATTTGATCCATTGGTCCAGGTCGATATAATGAAACTCCAGCTATAATATCTTCTAAACAATCTGGTTTTAAATCTTTCATAAAGTTTGTCATTCCTTGACTTTCAAATTGGAATATTCCAACAGAGTTTCCATCTTGCCATAATTTATAAACTTTCGGATCTGCCATGTCCTTGTCAAATTCTACATCAATTCCTCTATTTTGTTTTACTAATTCACAAGCTTCTCTTATAACTGTCAATGTACGTAATCCTAAAAAGTCCATTTTTAATAAGCCTAGCTCTTCTAGGGTTGTCATTATGTATTGTGTTGAAATTATGTTATCTCTTGCATATAATGGAACATAGCTAACTACTGGATCTCTTGCTATAATTATTCCACAAGCATGAGTTGATGCCTGCCTTGGCATTCCTTCTAAAGCCATTGCAATATCAAGCAGTTTTTTTATATATTCATTTCCTTCATATAATTCTTTTAATTCAACGTTTTTCTCAATTGCAGTTTTTATTGTTATATGAAGTTCATTTGGTATCATTTTTGCTAGCTTATCAGCTTCTGCATATGGGAAGTCAAGTACTCTTCCAACATCTCTAATTACCATTTTTGCTGCCATTGTTCCAAAAGTTATAATCTGTGAAACATGGTCCTGTCCATATTTTTGTGCAACATAATTTATTACATCTTCTCTTTTTTCGAAATCAAAATCAATATCAAAATCAGGCATGCTTATTCTTTCTGGGTTTAAAAATCTTTCAAAAAGAAGATTATATCTTATTGGATCAATATCTGTTATTTCTATTGCATATGCAATAATTGAACCAGCTCCTGATCCTCTCCCTGGTCCTACTGGTATACCATGTGATTTGGCATAGTTTACATAGTCCCATACTATTAGAAAATAATCTACATATCCCATTTTTTTGATTACACCTAACTCAAATTCTTTTCTTTCAATTATTTCCTTTGATGGATTTTTTCCATACCTTTTTTCAATCCCATCATTTGCCAGTTTCTCTAAATAATCATAATGTGTTTTGAATTCTTCTGGTACATCATAGTTTGGAAGTATTGGATGTCCAAAGTCAAACTCAACATTACATTGTTCTGCAATTTTTACAGAGTTTTCAATAGCCTCTGGTACTGCTTCAAAATATTCAATCATTTCTTCTGGCGATTTTATGTATAATTCATCAGTATCAAACTTCATTCTGTCTTCATCAGACATTCTTTTTCCTGTCTGAATACATAGTAATACCTCATGATTATAGGCATCTTCCTTTCTAGTATAGTGAGAGTCATTTGTTGCAACTAATGGAATATCTAGTTCTCTAGACATTTGAATTAATTTTTGATTTACGAGTGCTTGTTCTTTTATTCCATTATTTTGAATTTCAAGATAATAGTCTTCACCAAAAATATTTTTATACCACAATGCAACTTCTTTTGCCTTTTCCATCTCGCCTTTCGTGATATTTGCTGCAACTTCTCCTGCTAAACAAGCACTTGAGCAAATAATGCCTTTATGGTATTTTGATATTGCTTCTTTATCAATTCTAGGCTTATAATAAAATCCATCAGTAAACCCTAATGATACTAATTTTATTAAATTTTTGTATCCCTCATTATTTTTTGCAAGTAAAATTAAGTGGTTATACTTTCCATCTATAGTTGGGTCTTTGTCAGTCATTTTTCTAGGAGCAACATAAACTTCGCATCCAATTATCGGTTTTATTCCATTTGCTTTACATTCTTTATAAAAGTCAATAACTCCAAACATCACTCCATGGTCTGTTATCGCAACAGCATCCATTCCAAGTTCTTTTGCTCTTACTGGAATATCTTTTATTCTATTGGCTCCATCTAATAAACTAAACTCACTATGCATATGTAAGTGTACAAACTTTCCTTGTAACATCTAACTCTCCATTTCTTTATTTTGATCAATCTCTTTATATTTTCCACATATTATGAATACAATGCCTATAACTGTAAATCCAATTCCAACACTCATTATTTTATTAATGATATCATTAATTATGTATACTATTCCAGTTGAGAACGCTTGGTTTAATAAAAATATATGCCTAAATCTATTTCCCAAAAGTACTTTTATTATAATACTTAATATACCTGATGAGCATAGTAGTATCCCTACATGATTTATTATAACTTTAAAATTACCTATTATAGCACACATTATAACTAATACAATAACAAATATTACTGCAATAGCTATAATTCCCATATTTATCATTGAAATTAATTTTTCAAATTTTGGTCCAATAGCATTTATGTATTTTGATGAAATTACTACCTTTTTGTTGTATGCGTTGGTAAGAGTTGATGCAATCCCTTCTGTATTTTTTGTATATGTTTGTAATTTTGATTTTATCTTTTCTGTCATTAATGAACTACTTGTATTGATAGCTTTATTATTATATATTGCCTCTAAAGTATTGCTTATATCATTTTTAAGTTCTTGTAATGTATATAAATCTTTTAATGCTTTGTCTTCAATTCCGACTTGTGCAAGATATGTATCAAACTCATTTTGAATTTCTATGTTTAATTCATTATAAAATCCTGATTTCTCTAAACTTGTTTCAATATAATTTTTCTTTAATACAGTATTTGATAGTATTAATAAAATGCTTACTAATATTACTAAAATTATTAATAAATAATTTAATATAAATATAACTATTTTTTTCATTTATCCTTCCTTTCACTTGTTTATAGCAATTGATAGTTTTCTATAGAAATTACGTATTATAAGACTTATTCCAAATTAGCATATACCGCATATATTTTACTAGTATTTCCTACACTGTTTTCAGGATAACTTGTATATATAACTAAATTTTCTCTATCAGTTTCTATATTAATATCTTTTTCAGTTGTAACTTTAGTATCATATACTTTATATGAATATGAACCATATTCTGTATCTATTGAAATGATGTCATTTTTATTAACTTTATATAATTTCTTCAAACTTTTTTCAGTATTATGTCCATTTAAAATTATCGTTTTTCCCTCACCGAGGGCAATATGCCCTTGTGCTTTGACCAATTCCATCTTTTAAAACTTCTAAAGAGTTACCAAAAAATAATGGTAAATTTATATCTACAGAAGAAATTGTAACTTCTCCATATGATTTTCCATATTCTGGTCTAAGTTTCAATCCATTTTTTCCCATCTCAAGTTTTGTATTTTGTAAATCATTAGATTTTGGTGAAATTAATTCTATATATGAATTGGCTTCACTTATATATTTACCTCCCAATAGCATAATCGCAATATATATTAAAGCAACATATACTACACAACATAATAAACTCTGAATTATACTAGTTAATTTGTTATTCATAAATACCATCCTTTCTAAACTATAGTAACTATTTTAATGTATTAGCTTTTGTAAACTTTCAACATACAATTTTCTATGTACTTTACGTCTTGAAAAGTTATTCTAATTTATTGTATATTATATGTCTTTTTAGCTACTACTATAAATCTTCCATTTTTCTGTGTATATTCGCATGTGCATAATGTAATTAATTTATCTCCATATCTTGCAGTTTCATTAATATTATAAACTGAATTACTTTTTATGTTATTTATATAATTATCAAATTCTTCTTCATTGTTTGCTTCTATAAAGTTATAGAATTTAAATGCACTTCCATCTAAGTCTTCATTAAATTCATAAGATTTTGCATACATCGCGCCTATTACAGTGTATTCACTATCACATTTTAATGTAGTAACTCTAATATTAGGATGCTCTTTGTAAAATGCTTCACTTCTATATTTATATACTTGTTCAAACATCATATTACTTTTATTTCTGTGTCCATACATTAAAAGATTAGTTGATGGTTTTTCAATGTCAACGTCTTTGTCAAGAAAAATAGAACCTAAATTGCTAAATTTCTTCTCATAGTCATGATTTAAGTAATATGAATTATCTTTTCCTTTTAAAACTGGATAATTAACTGTTGTATTAGGAATTTCTATCCATCCAACAATATCACTATTATTTTTATTTAATTCCTTAACTTTTTCCATTCTATCTGTTACTACAATTTGTGGTTCATTAATTACATTTTCAATTTCTACTCTTTGTTCATTATTATTTGTTGTATTTGACATTAAAAATTTTGCTAAGTCATCATACTTTGCTTTTTGCTTATATAGTTTATATCCTTCTATTCCTAAATAGCTTACTGCACCTATTATTACAAGTACTAATATTAAAATTATAAATTTTCTTATTTTACTCATTTTCATTATTTTATCCTTTCGTTTAATATTTTACCATTTTAATATTGTAAATACAAGATTATTTAAAAACGTATAAGTTTAATTTTATAAATCTTTTCTAGAATTATAAAACAATTGTTCGAACTTGTCAAGTACAATATTAATTATTTTTTATAATCTTTTCGAATATTTTCGACATTTTTTTAATTAATTTTGTATCTAATTATAACATAAAAAGTGGAAGATTTCTCTTCCACTAATTTATTTTATAAAATTTGTTTACCAAATTATTTTTTCTTTGATAAAAAGATTATTCCTAATACTGCAACTGCTATTACTCCTAATGCAATAATTATGTTAAGATATGATACACCAGTCTTTGGTGCTTCTGTTTTGTTTATAACAGTATTATTTTGTGCACCTTTTACATCTTGTTTTACTATAAGATTTTTTAAATCATTTACATTAAGTGTTTCTATTGTTTTTGCTCCATCCTTTATTGTTATAGTGTTGTTATCTTTAACTTCAACTGTTAATCCTAAAAGATTAGCTGTACTTTTTGCTAAACTTATAACTCCATTCATTTTCTTTATTTCTTCTATATCTCTTACATCTCCTATTGTTGAACAGATTGTGTTTATATTAGATACAACACTATCAAGTGTAGCTGATGATATATTTTTGCTTTCTATTATTCCTTCTAGTGTTTGAATTCTTGATGCTTCTCCTGGAAATTTATTATTTAAATAGCTTATAAAATCTGATTTTGACATAGCTTTTACTGAAGATATTGATATAATAAATGATGCCATTACTACAAATATTAAAGCAATTTTCATTAACTTTTTCATTATTATTCCTCCTAAAATTTTATCTAATCTTATTTATACACTTTATATTGTAAATGTATTTTTGTTATTTGTCAATACTTTTTGGCAAATTTTTTTAAAATTTTTGGTTATTTTTGTCTTTTTATAGCTTACATTTTAATCCTGAATTTCGTTTTTTACTATTTACATTATTTATCATATATTCTATTATACCTTCATTTCCCATAATTATTAGCTTTTTCTTTGCTCTTGTCATTCCAGTATAAAGTACATTTCTAGTTAATAACATCTGTGCTGCATTTAATATTGGCATTATTACTGTTTCAAATTCACTCCCCTGAGATTTATGTACTGTTATTGCATATGCATGTTCTAATTGTTCTAAATCAGAATATGCATAATTTGCCATTTTTCCATCTTCAAAATTTATTGTTATTGTTCCTTCATAACTATTTATTTGTGTTATTATTCCCATTTCTCCATTAAATACACCACTTCCATATTCAATTCCATTTTCCTTTTGTAAATTCTCTTTATACCATTCAATGTCATAATTATTTTTTGTTTGCATTATTTTGTCGCCTTCTCTAAAAATTATGTCTCCAAACTTTTTCTCATTTTTCTTTGTATCTTCTGGATTTATTTTATCTTGAATTAATTTATTTAAAGTTTTTGTTCCAAGTTCTCCTTTTTTAGTTGGCGTTATAACTTGTACATCTATTTTATATAAGTCCAATATTCTTTCTTGTAAGTTTTTGGTATTACTATCACTTATAAATTCGAAGTCATCTATAGTGTCTTCTTCTTGATTTATTTCTCCTATAAAATTTATTCCTTCATTTACTTTATGCGAATTTACTATTATTTTACTTTTAGCAGCTTGCCTAAAGATTTTATTTAATGCAATATATGGCACTTTTTTTGATTCAATTAAATCTTGCAAAACATTTCCAGGTCCTACTGATGGAAGCTGGTCAATATCTCCTACAAGTACTAGTTTTGTTCCTTTAAATATCCCATTTAAAACATAGTTCATTAAAAATAAATCTACCATTGACATTTCGTCAATAATTACTACATCCGCATCAATTGGTGATACATTCATGTTAGGGTTAGGCTTTTCTTCTACTGTTTTTCCTATTTCAAGTAGTCTATGCAATGTTTTTGCTTCTTCTCCTGTTGCTTCTGTCATACGCTTTGCAGCCCTTCCAGTTGGTGCACATAAAACAGTTTTCTTTCCTAGACTTTTATAAATATTTATTACTGTTTTTATTATAGTTGTTTTTCCTGTTCCTGGTCCACCTGTAATAATTGATACATTGTTGTTATTTATTATATCTAAAGCTTCTCTTTGCTTTTCAGATGGTTCTATATCTATAACTTTTTTTATTATTTTATTTAAGTCGTTTATCTTTTTTGTATTCGTACTATTTTGCAATCCATTAATTCTTTGTGCAATATTCATTTCCGCTCTATAAAAGTTTTCTAGATATACCCATATTTGATTTGTCATCTCTGTTTTTCCATCTACTGTTGTAATTTCTTCTCTTTCTTCTAGCATTATTTTTTCTTTTGCTTGCATATCTTTTAGTCCACTTTCAACATCTTCCTCTGAAACTCCAAGAAGTGCCACTACATAGTCAATTAGATTTGACTTTAATACACAAGAGTGTCCATTATATGTTGCTAAATTTAGTCCATGGATAATTCCCATTCCTACTCTTCTTAAGCTGTTTCTTTCTATTCCAATTTCTATTGCCATTTTATCTATTTGTGCAAAGTCTACTTTTATTCCAATTTCTTCCAATATGTATGGGTCACTTTTTATTTGATTTATTGTATCTGGTCCTAGTTTTTTATAAATAGATTGTGCACTCTGTGTTCCTATCCCAAACTTTTCAAGAAATTCTACTATTTGCCATAAATCCCAGCTCTCAATAAAGCTTTCACATATTTCTTTTGCTTTTACTGATGTTATTCCTTTTATTTCTGCTAGCCTTTCTGGTTCACTTCTCATTACATCAATTGTTTCAGTCTTAAATTTTTTTACTATTTTTTTTGCAGTTGATGGTCCTACTCCTTTTATTGAACCAGATCCTAAGTATTTTTCTAGTGCATCTAATGTTTCAGGCATTATCTTTTCAAATGTGTCTACTTTTAGTTGCTCTCCATAGTCTGGGTGATTTACCATTTTTCCTTGTACTTTTATATTATCTCCTTTTACTATAAATGGTAAATATCCCACTATTGTTGTTTCTACACTTTCTGTTTCTAATAGTGCTATTGTATATCCATTTGATTCATTTTTATATATTATTGTTTCTATTACGCCTGTTAATTCCATTGTTTTCCCTTCATTATATTTATTTCGAGTTCATTATATATGTTTTCAAAGGGTTTGTCAAAGGAAGATTAAATATTATTTTATAATTTATTCCAGCCCAAGAGATGTATACCAATATCCATCAGATTGTTTATTTCCTGTAGTATATGAGTTAGAAGAATTTGTATATATATAAGTAATAAATTTCCCCATTGAATCTGTTGTTCTTGGAATTGCTGTTGCTGTATATCTTTTAACGTTTATATATGTTTTAATATTATTATCTAGATCCCAAGAATAATTGTATGCCCACCACTTATATATGGTACTGGACCATCCGACTTGAACCAGCTGAACTACTTAAACTTGATGACTTAGTATACCAAGTATTATAAAATTGGCTTCCATCAGTTGATACTCTATAAAATTTTGTTTCACTACCACCAGCATAGAAAGATTTTCCATCTCCCGTTATATCACTTTTGCTATACCCTGAAACATATTTTAAATTGGATGGAAAGCTAAATTCTGTTTCATTTGTCCATCCCAATGTATATGTTGTTTTAGCTTCATTAGAATAACGTCCCCATTTATACATTTTTGTACTTCCTTCTATAGTTTTTTCTGAATAAAATCCTCCATCATCATAAACTTTAATTTTACATACATGATTTCCCATAGTTAAATTTGTCATAGTATAATTTTTACTAACAACTTCTGATGTAGCACTACATTCTTGTGTATCTTGTAACTCGTCATCAATATAAAATTCAAATTTAACTATTCCTGTTCCTATATCTTGTGCTGTTACATTTAGTCTTATTCCATCTGCTGAATATCTATCAGTTGTAAATGATGTTATTATTGGTCCTTCATTATCAAAATTAAACCCTTGACTTCCACAGATATTAGTTCTTCCTGTTTCTGTTGTTAGTAATACCCATAGGAAATATTCACCTGTCATTGTATCATCTCCACCTGTTACTATTTGGTTTGTAGGACAATTCTCTGTAAATTCACTTTCTGCTGGTTCATTTGCGCCGTTTGTTGTCCACTTATATTTTAGACTTGTTACTATTTCTCCTGTTTCTTTTACTATTATTTTGGTTGTATGTTCTTTTTTCCATTCTGTACTTCCATTTGGTGAGAATTCTACTGCTGGTACTATACCTGTTACTTCTACAGTTGTGCTTGCCATTAAGTCTCCATATGCTTTTATTGTATATTTTCCATTTTTATTTACTGTA
>CATKDT010000032.1 GCA_949746675.1 uncultured Clostridia bacterium | reverse complement strand
TAACATATTTTTATGCAAAAATGCAATTAAAAAAGAGAAAAATTCGCCTATTTAACGGACTTTTCTCTTGTACTAGTAAATTCAGTCAAATGTGGAATTCACTTTTATATTCAACCAAATTACAAAATATATTGTTAATTCAACTATTCAAAAACATTACAAAAATATTACAGTAAGTTTACAATTTACATACAGCAATAAAAGGTTAACATAATATTAAAAAGAAAAGAAAGCAAATAAAAAATGTGGAAACTGTGGATAACTCTGTGGAAACCTGAAAACAAACATGTAAAAAACGACAATATGTTCTATAAAAATAAAAATGTTAGTTATTATGAAAACCAAATATGCAAACTTTCAAGTTATGTTTACTAATTATTCTTGAATTGGCTCACTTGGAAGCATGTAATCAACAAGACCAAATACAATAGCACCAAGAATTATAGAAATAATAGATAGTATATATCCGATAATGAAATATTGAACCAAATATAAAGCAATACCAGCAAGAATAGCACCAATAAAAAATTTGACAAAGGGATGTGAGAACAAAGGAGTAAAACATCCTATACAAAAATCAACTAATGACAGAACAATAACAGCAATAGCCAAAATCCACAAATTTTCAATAGTAAAACCAGGCGTAAAAAAAGCAGTAATACCTAAAATAATAATTGCAGTTATAAACCTACCAATAAGTTGGATACTTTTATTAATTTTCATTATAAATTCATTCCTTTCAAACTATATTAAATACAAAATATTTAATGTAATTATTTACAAAAAATGAAGAAATATACATAAAAAATATAATACATAAAATTTCTCAAAACTGGAAACAATATAAAAAAATAAAGAATAATTAGCAAGCTTTAAAAAAGTAGATATGAATTGCAAAACGCGGTTTTTCAAAGAAAAACCACGGAGGGCGATGAGCGAACTTTAGTGAGCGAAAGGGAGAAACATATGTTAATAAACTTTGTAAGAGCAATAATATTATATATTGTTGTACTATTAGTTACACGATTAATGGGAAAAAGAGAAGTTGGAGAACTTCAACCATTTGAATTTGTTATATCATTAATGATAGCAAATTTAGCAACAATTCCAATGGCAGAGACTGGAATTCCAATAACTTCAGGAATAACACCAATTTTAGGATTATTGGTAATGCATTTAATAATAACTGTATTAAACTTAAAGTGCATAAGATTTAGATATATAGCCTGTGGAAAGCCAGCGATATTAATATATAGAGGAAAGATAGATGAAAAAGCATTAGAAAAAGAAAGATATACAGTAGGGGAATTACAAGTAAAATTAAGAGAAAAAGATGTATTTAATATAGCAGATGTAGAATATGCAATTCTTGAAACAAGTGGAGATATATCAGTGATTTTAAAACCAGAGAAACAAAATCCTACACTTGAAGACATGAAAATAGAGCCAGAATATACAGGAATAACATATAATTTAGTTTTAGATGGAAGAGTAATGGAAGAAAATATACAAAAGCTTGGAAAAGACAATAAGTGGCTTGAAAAACAATTAAAAAAATTCCATACAATTCCTAAAGATACATTAGTTGCGACAATAGATGCTAAAGGAAATTTCTTTTGCCAAGCAAAAGAGAAAAAAAATAAGTAGTAAAACTATAAAATTTTTTAAAAACAATATAAAAGAAGAGAAAGAATGTAACATTAGAAACTAATTCAAAGAGTTTATACGAATATTATAACATAAAAAGAAAGGAGTTTCGTATAATATGTTCATTATACGAGGAATACTTAATGAAGAAAGAAGAGATAATAACAATAATAAATATTATATTTATAATAGGCGCAGAAATTATTACACAAAAGTATACAAATAATAGTTTAGATGAACTAGATGCAAAACTTAAAAATTTAAAAGAGATGACTCTTTCAAAACAATACTCAAATGGAGAACTAAAACAAACTATGGAAGAAATCGGCGAAAATTGGAAGAAAAAAGATGATATACTTTCTTATTATCTAGAGCATGAAGAACTTGAAAAAATATATACGCAAATAAAAAAGATAAAAGCTCATTTTGAAACAGACTTAGAAGAGGAAGTAGTACCAGAAATTGAAGAAGGTATATATCTATTAGATCATTTAAAAGACAAGCAAAAATTAAATTTAAAAAATGTACTATAAAAAATACACTTGTATGTGATGAATGGTACCTAAATTATTAGAAAAGGCATAATAACATCAATAAATACAAGTGTTTTTTAAATTTGCAAGATAAAGAAATAATGATCTATCGTCAACAAAAAAATTAAAATCTTACATAAATTTGACAATTTTTAAAAAAAGTTGTAAAATAATAATGTTGATGTTTTAAATAAAATTCAATATAATAAAAATAAAAAAGAAAGGCTATTGTATAATGTATCAGCATTATACATAAACGTGTTTCCATATGGACAACATACAAATAATAAAAAAAGAAGAATTTGAATATTTACAATTTAAAAGATTGCTTGAATTCGAAGAACTAGTACATGCATTTTCATTAAGGACATATGATACAGGATTTAGACGAAGAGAACCAAACAATATTGAAAAAAATTTAGAAAAAGTATATAAGGAATTTAATATATCAGCAGAGCAAATACTACAACCAGAACAAAATCATACAGATAATATACTTGAATTTGAAAATAAAGAAATAAGTGACCAAAGAATAAAAGATGAAATTATAGATGGTATTATAATAGATAAGCCTAAATTTGCAACAATATTAACAGCAGCAGATTGTATTCCAATGTTATTCTATGATCCAAGAAACAAAGTAATAGCAAATATACATTCAGGTTGGAGAGGAACAGTTAAGAGAATAGGTATAAAAGCAGTAGATATAATGGTAAAAAAATATGGTTCAAAGCCTGAAAATATAATATGTTGCACATTCCCTTGCATTCATAAAGACGACTTTGAAGTAAATGATGATGTTATGAATTTATATAAAGAAGAATTTAAGGAAGAATGCAAAAAATATAACATAATCGAAAAAACTAAAGATTATAATGAAAAGGGAAGAGAATATAAAATAGATAATATTGAATTGTATAGAATTTTATTAAAACAAGTAGGATTACTAGATAAAAATATAATAGACAGTGGAATATGTACAGTATGTAATATGGATGAATTCTATTCAAAAAGAGGAGATAAAGAACTAATAAACACAAATGGTTTATTAGCAATGTTAAAATAATATATTAAATAACAAAAAGCAGATGCAAAATGATAAGTTTTCATCTGCCTTTGTAGTAAAAAGGAAAGAATTCGACAAATTAATAAAGATATTAAATATATAGAAAACGACATAATTAGACAATAAAATATATAAATGAAGGAGAAAGTATGTTAGCTGAAAAGTTAAAAAAAGGTGATATTATAGGAGTAGTAAGTCCTTGCAATTTAGTAGATGACGATGACATGGAAATAATAAGAAACTCTATGAAGTTATTTAAAGAAAAAGGATATGAAGTAAAATTTGCTGAAAACTGTTTTAAAAATACCACAGGCTATGGAGCAACAGCAAAGGAAAAAGCAGAAGATATAAATAATATGTATGCAAACAAAGATATTAAAGCAATACTAACTTTAAAAGGTGGATATAATTCAAACACTGTATATGAATATCTTGACTTAGAACTAATAAAGAAAAACAATAAAATAATATGTGGTTACAGTGATGCAACTTCATATATTAACTATATTGTCGAAAAAACAGGGAATATAGGATTTATTGGACCAAATTTCAAAACAGTAACATCATCTGAAACTACATATTGTTATGAACAATTAATGAAACATATATGCGATACTGAGAAATATCTTCTAACTAATAACGATGAATGTTATTTAATTGAGAGGGAGAATGACAATATAAAATATACAAATGAAAAGAGTGGAATTACTGCAGAAGGACAGCTTATAGGAGGCAATTTATCACTGATTAATGAACTTTCAAAAGAACTTAATTTTGAAAACAAGATATTATTTTTAGAAGATTTTGCATTTGAAGCAAAGCCACAGACAGTAAGTAATTATTTTTATAATTTAAAACAACAAGGTGTATTTAACAAAATAAATGGATTATGGCTTGGAAATTATGAAGCGGAAATTTTTATAGAGAAAATATTACTAGACACAATTAAAGATTTAGACATAAATTTCCCAATTATAAAATCTAATAATTTCGGACATACTGAAAGAATAATGACAATACCTCTAGGAATAAAGGCAAGAATTGAAGATAATAGTATAAGCATTATTGAAGATTATTTAAGATAAAATAAGAAAAACTTATAGCGAGAAAAGCTATAAGTTTTTTGCACAATTAATGCCACAGCAATAGTGAGTAATTTAAATCTATGCACACTTTGTGGTCCCTTAATAATAAGTTTTAAAGGATGCACACTCAGTGACCCTCATAGTAATGCTAATTCTTGCTGCTGTCGGATTAAGCTCAGTATTTAGTGACAAAGGCATATTTAGTAGAGCAGAAAACGCAGGAGAAAAATATAATGAAGCAAAAGCAAGAGAAGTACTAGAGACAGTGCTACTTACAGATGGACAATATGAAAAGAATATAAATCCAGAATATAACCAAGATGAATTTCTTGACGATTTAATAAAAAATGAAATACCAAGTTCAGATGTAAAAGGCGATGTAGCAATCATAGGAAAGTATGCATATGAGCTAGATAGAAGTGTGCCAAAGGTAGGAAGATACCTAGGAAAAGTAGACGATTTAGTTTTTCCAACAGTAACAGCAACTGAGCCAGTACTAACGCCAGATTACAGGACATCAAGCTTTACAGTAACAGCCTTAGAAGAAAAGAACGGAATAAACAAAATAGAAATATGGTTTGCAGGAGAAAAAATAGAAACATTAACAAAAACATATGACAATGTAAAAACAGAAATAACAGAAAGCTTTACAGTAAATAGAAATGGAAAATACACAATAAAAGCATATGGAGATTTAATGGCAAGTGTGGCAGTAGGAGTTAAAGGAATAGTACCAGCAGTAGAATTTTCACCAAATGGAAGTACAGAATGGAAGAAAGGGCATACAACAAAAATAATAGTAAAAGAAACAGGAGAAAAAGTAACAAGCCTAAAATATAAGTGGACAACAAGCAGTGCAAATCCGCCAACAGAAACAGAATTTACAGAGAACTGCCCTACAAATCAAATAGTAATAGGTGGAAATGATACAATGACAGGAGAATACTACTTATGGGTATTATTAACAACAGAAACAGGAAAAACAAATATATGTGGAAGTCAAGCGTTTTATTTTGATAATGAAGCTCCAATAGTAGAATTAACATCGACACCAGTATCAGAAACGTCATTTACACTAACAGCAACAGCAAGTGACAATAAGAGCGGAATAGGAAAATATGAATTATATGTTGATGGAATAAAAGTAGAATATCAAATTGAAACAAATGGAACAATAACGTATACATGGAATGGAACAGGGATGACAGAAAATAAAGAGTGCTATGTTATAGTAAATGATACGTTGGGAAATTCAAGTAAAAAAGAAATAAGTGCAAGAACTTTGTTGTATACATGGGATATATACACAGCAGTACATACTTATAAATATTGGTGGAGCAGTTGGTCAGGTGGAGATAGTGAATATAGTATCATAGCTTCAAATGAGAGTTCTTATTCTCAGCGATTTGCGTATACGGAAGAGCCAACTATCGACGACCCTACGAAGACTGGGACTACAATGCACGGGAAGCAAGTACGTATTACAAGAGAGAATTTATATACATATAGGAACTTGTATACAGACGGAGTTATAGATGCTAAAAAATACTCATATACAAGGTGCGTTGGAACACCTAATAGTGGTAATTGGATAGTGTACTTTAAGGTATATGAGAGAAGGAGGCTTGAGTCAGATAACTGGTCAAAAGGAAATAAAACAGGGACATATGCATATAGTAGTCAACGTAGTAAATATCCTAATGATGGTAAAAGTGGCTCTAATTGGTATGTATATTGTGGAATTAAATGAGAGTTTTAAAAGTAGAGGATGTCCTTATTTCAGGACACCCTCTTTCATACTATTTACAAAAGATATAAAACATAACTCTCTAATCAACTTCATTTGCTACCTGCTGAATAAGAGGAATGTAACTTACCAATTTTTCATCGAGTCTTATTTGACATTTTTCAAAAACTTTGACTAATGAATCAATATTTTCAGTTGTTTGAGCTTCGTATAAGGCTTGTCTATATTCCTTATTATATTCATCATCTATAGCTATTAAATCTATATTATTTTCTATACAGTGCCTTAAAATAATAAATCTTCCAATTCTTCCATTACCATCTTGAAATGGATGGATGAGCTCAAATTTTTGATGAAAATTGGCTATAGCGTAAATATCTTTTTTATTCTCTTTCCAATCTTCAATTAAATTAAACATACTACTTTCAACTAACTGAGGCTCACATAATTTTAAATCAGTTTTAGAAAGTCTATTTTCGTATTTTTTCCACTTTCCAATGTTATCTATTTCATCATCAACAGTTCCTTTTTTTAATAATCTATGCCATTCCCATAATAAATATTTGTCAAATGGATTTTTGAGACTATTAATTACATTATCAAATAATTCTAGTGAATTTTTTGTTTCAATAACATCATCTAAAAAATGCTCTCCATTAACCTGCTTTTGCTCTAAAAGGTCTATTAGGTTTTCTTTACTAAAAGTACTACCCTCAAGCTTATTAGAATGATATAAATATTCTATCTTTATTGCATCATATACTGAATTTTTTATTTTTGATAATTTCTGCATTGTATTAATTGATATTTTCATAGTTGATCTCCTTATATAGTGTAAAAATAATAAAGTAATAATCTTATTATTACAATTTTATCTATTTATAAATAAAAAGTCAATATAAAATTACTAAAAAGCGAATAGCAAAGCAAATTAAAAAAAGACAATTTAATGAGTTAGTTGACAAATAATAATTAATGTTAAGATATGCACAATAAGTGACCCTAAT
>CATKDT010000031.1 GCA_949746675.1 uncultured Clostridia bacterium | reverse complement strand
TTTCTCCTGCATTTTCAGCTCTGCTAAATACTCCTTTGTCGCTAAATACTGCACTTAGAGAAACAGCAGCAAGTATTAGTAACACGATTAGGGTCACTAATTGTGCACTAAAAATAAAAACCACATATAAAGCTCACTTTCTTTATACATAGTTTTTTATAAACACTATTCAGGTATTATCATTCTATTTATTCCAGATGAAATTATTTCTTCCATGTTGTTTGCCAGTTCATCTATTTCCTTTGGCATTACTGTTAAATTGTACTTAGATGGTTCTAGTACCAATTTTACAAGGTCATATTTTTCCTTATATGATGAATCTTTTAAAAATGAAAATTCATCAAATTTCTCTGTTAATATATCAAACGTATCAGCAACTATTGTTGCCGCTTCAACAACAGTTGGAACTCCTATTGCAATCACAGGAACTCCCATTGTTTCAAAATTTATTTTCTTTCTTTTGTTTCCAACTCCTGCGCCTGGAATGATTCCTGTGTTAGAAATTTGTATTGTTTTTAAAAGTCTTGAAATATTATTAGATGCTAATGCATCAATTACAATTATTCCGCTTGGTTTTATATTTTTGGCAATTGCACTTATTATTTCTTGAGTTTCCATACCTGTTGTCCCAAGAACTCCTGGAGCAATTGCACATACATTTTTTGTGTTTTCTGGCAATAATTCTGGCTTATATCTAAATACATGTCTAGTTATTTCTAAGTCTTTTATAACTTTAGGGCCTATTTCATCTGCTGTTGTATCTTCATTTCCTAGTCCAACTACTAGTATTGGTCCATCAAAGTTAATTAATTTAATTAATTCTCTCGAAAATATGTCAATTACTTGTTTCAATTCTTCATTTGTAATTACTTCAATATTTTCAATATTTATTGTAATGTAATTTCCTATATCTTTTCCTAAAAGCTTACTTCCGTTTTCATTTAATACTTTTACTGTTGTTACACTAATCTTGTCTGATATATTTTCATTTTCTGTAATTATTCCATCAAGCTCTCCTTTTTTTATTTCATTTTTGCAAATCTCTGCTCTTTCATCTGCTAAATCAGTTCTAAAATCTAACATTTACTATACCACCTTATATTATTGCATACACCAACAGCTTCTGTTCTATATCTTGACAAATTTGAGCTATAATATAAATTTACCTTTCTCATTAATTTCTATATTAGATTTTTCCCTTTTTTCTAAATTATATACAATTAAAAATAAAAAATGAATTCTACAATATACTTACTATGTAAATTTCATTTTCTATCTTTATACTTATGAACAATAATTACATAATATTGCATCCAGACCAATATCTAAATCAAGATTTCCATTCTTAGAATTTTCATCTAGATTAATTAGTTCATTTAAAATAATTTCTAGTTCCTCTTCTTTAAAATAATTAGCTTGCATTGAATATTTTCTAGCTAAAAATGTTTGGTTTGGCTTTAGCTTTAAACTTTTGGCTATATCAGCACCTTTACATAAATGTACTATATATAATTTTTTAAAATGTCTATATAACATTATAAGTATCATTTGTGTTGGCTCTTTGTTGTATTTTAAATTTTGTAATATTTTCATTGCTTCCTTAATATTCTTTTTTCCAAGATTATCAGTTAAATCAAATATAACACTTTGTGTTGTTTTTATTGTAAGGCTATCAATGTCTTCCTTTTTAATTTCTCCACCTTTTCCTGCATATTCAATAAGTTTTCTAAGTTCATTTATTATAAACTGCATATTATTTCCAACACATTCAATTAGATATTGTGCTATGTTTTCGTTTATTTTAACTTCATATCCATTAGCTATAGATTTTACTTGTTTTATAAGTTCTGGCATTCTAAGTTCTTTAAATTCTTTTATTGTTCCATTTTTTTCGATTGTATTATACAAACTGTTTTTTTCTGCTTTTTCTTCTATGAATATTAATTCAGTATCACTTGTATCATTTTCAATTAAATAGCTTGCAATCTTATCAGCTAATAAATTTTTTTTTGTAAATAAACTACAATTCTTTGCAATAATTAATTTTTTTTCAAATCCAAATGCTGGTGTTTCAATATCTGCTATTATATTATTTACATTGCTTTCGTCAATTTGTATAAAGTTTATACCTTGTTGCAATTCTCCAAATGATTTTTTTATTTTTTTTACATATTGTTCTAGTAAAAATGTATCTTCACCAAATAATAAATAAGTCATAGTTTCTCCCTTTATATTTGAAAATAATTGGCATCTTGCAAAGCAATGTACCAATTATCTTTCAAATTACTTTCCAAGTATAATTCTAAATACCTCAGACACACTCCAACCTTGTGCAAAAGCACCTTTTCCACGCATTACATTTTTTTCAAAAACCCAACCAATTTCATCTCTTTCTATAAGGTCATTTGTCATTACTTGTAATTTTCTTACATTCTTTTCTGGTTCTTTTGAATCATATACTTCTGCAATACTTCCAATCGTATTACCATTACTCATTTCGTTTGCAAAGGTATCAGCAGTTGTTATCTTAAATTGTGTAAGTGTTTCTTCAAGTTTTGCTTTTGCTTCTTCATTAGTCTCTGCATTTATTAAGTTTTTTAATGCATCATAATATGGTCCAAGCAGCCATACCCATGTAATTCCTTGGTGATAAATTCTATCCCTTTCTATTCCATTTCCTTTATATATTGGTGCATATCCTTCTTCACCTTCTGCTAATGTTTTTAGTCCATATTTGTTATATAGTTTTTCAGTAACTGTAATAAATACATTTTTCGCTCTTTCGTCATTTAAATCCATTACTGGAAATGATAAACCAAGTGCAAATATTTGATTTGGACGCACTTTATCATCTTTTCCAATATCAAATGTTTCAAATTCATTCCTATCAACTTTTATAACATCATATAAACATTTCTTTTGTTCGTTATAAAACTTTTCAGTAAATGTTTCCTTACATTTCTTGGCTAGATACGCATATTCTATTTTAGAAAGTGCCTTTTTATAATGTGCATTTATTTCTTCCATTACTCTTAGAGCATTATACCATAAGGCATTGATTTCAACTGCCTTTCCATTTCTAGGAGTTACAGCTTTTCCATCAACTTTTGCATCCATCCATGTATTTTGCGTGTCAGGAGTTCCTGAT
This sequence comes from uncultured Clostridia bacterium, assembly GCA_949746675.1. GTDB lineage: Bacteria > Bacillota > Clostridia > TANB77 > CAG-508 > CAG-793. Next base: position 18,837 of record CATKDT010000031.1, on the reverse strand, counting down.
ACTAATAGATAATCTTTTTCGTCAACATATATATTGTTTCCATCTAAATTAATTCCATCAATATATTTATCAATTATAGTTTTCATAGTTTTATATAGTTTTTCTTTTACAAAACTATAATCTTCTGTGTATTTTAAATATTTATACACTGCATTAATAAATAATAATGATGCGTCAACACTATTATAAAGTGCCTCTCCCGTATATTCTGAAAATCCATTTGGAATAATTCCATCTTTTACTTTTTCAGCAAACGTTAATAATACTTCTTTTGCTATGTCATATCTCTTTGTAATTAGTAATAAACCTTCAAATGAAATATATGAATCTCTTCCCCAATCTAAAAACCATGGATAACCTGCAACTGTTGTATGTAAATTTCTTTCTTTTCTATATACTATAAAATTATCACTAGCTATAACAAATTTTTTAACTAATTCATTATATCTATCAATTTCCATTTCATTTACTTTTTTATTTTCTTCCCCCCTAGTTGGAATTAACAGTTTCGTATATTTTATTTCTGTTTTTATTCTTGTTAGTTCGTTCTTAATTACTTGTTCTCCATCTATATCTGTAATCTTGTTGATCTTTAATTCTTCATCTTCATCAAGTGCACATATAAATGTAATTGTTTTATCTTCATTTGGCTTAATATAAACCTCAAATGTTCCTGGGACGGCGTGGTTTTCTAAACAGTCAAATCCTCTTTCTTGTTCAATTTTATAATGCATATTGTAAAATATATTTTTTTCATATTTATGATATTTACTATTTTTTACTGCAATATTTATTTTAGGTAGTTGCTCTCCAAATTGAATCTGGCATTTATCTTTACTGCTTACTTCTTTATATTGGAAATTCATGTCATGATATTCTGAATGAAAATCTCTAAAATTTACAAGTGGTGTAAGTTTTAATTTTGTTTTTGCTTTTTTGTTTGCAACTTTATAAAGAACTACAACAGCATTTTTTCCATATATCATACATATTGATTTTTCAATTATTACACCATTTACCTTATATGTATATACTGGTATCGCATCTTTTTCAAATTTCTTTAAATTCTTGTATCCAGTTTGGATTTTACCGTCTACATCATTTGTAAATAGATTATATTTTGTGCCATCTATCTCAATGCTTTCATCAACTTTTGATAATATTAATTTCCTTTGTCCTGGTGGATTTAGTGGTGCTATTAATAAACCATGATATCTACGAGTATTCATTCCGCCAAAGTCAGTTGTTGAAGCATATCCTCCAATTCCATTTGTTATTAACCATTCTCTCATTTGTTACTTCTATTCCTCTCTTAAAGGTTCTTACATTAGTATATTATTTATTTTCATTATTATTAATATCTTTTTTTGTTTCTTCGCTTTCTTTTATGTAATCCTCTATAGTCTTTTCTTTATCATAATCTTTTATAAGATCACTTATGCTTGTTTTTTCTGCTTCTGTTTTATCTTTACTTCCTGTGCTAATTATATTATCTTCTTCATAACCGCTTTCATCTTCAATATCTGTATTCGTACTTACAAAATCAGTTTTATAAAACTCTTCCTGCTCTTTTATTGTATCATTTCCAAATAGTTTACTAACAGGTTTTGCTGGCTCTTCTTCAATTGGCTCTTTTACTGTTTCTTGTTCAATATTTATGCTTTCTTCTTTTATTGGTTCTTTTTCAAATATTGAGTTTCTTTCCTTTTTTGGATCTTTTCTAAATATTGAACTTCTTTCTTTTTCTTCTTTCTTAAATATTAAACTTTCTTCTTTTTTTGGTTCTTTGTCAAATAGTGAGCTTTGTTCTTTTATTTGCTCCTGTTTAAATATTGAACTTTGTCCTTCTATTATTTTCTTTTCAAGTATTGAATTTTCTTCTTTATTAAAGTCAAATAATTTACTTTCTTTTTTCTCTTTAACTTCTTCTGGAGTATTCTTTTTACTTTCTTTTATTGATTGAATTCTGTCTTTATATTTACTATTAAATTTACTTTTTAATTGTGGATCTTTTCTTTCAAATTTTTTCTTACCTGATTTATTAAATTTCTTTTCAGCACGTTCTCTTTTTTTCATTTCACGTTTTGTTTCAGTAAGTTTTGAATTTAAGGTCATGTATTGACTGTCATTTTCCATATCAGCAAATTCAAGTTCATCACAAACTAATTGTATAATTGTTGATGCAATTATATCAGAGTCATGTCTAATTACACCATCTTCAATTTTTGATAGATTTCTTTGTATAAGTTTCACTCCTAAACTTTTTGCTTTTTGAGTATCAGGTAATACTATATCAGATCCTTCTACATTATATTTATGAATATATTCTGGGATTATTTCTCCAGTATCATAAATACAATATTCTACAATTCCTTGTCCTAAATAATCTTGTATTGCTTTTATGTGTTCTGAAAGTGTATAGTCATCTGTTTGTCCAAACTCTGTCATAATATTGCTTACATATACTTTCATTGCTTTTGATAATTTTATTTCACGAGCAATTCCATTTACTAATAAATTTGGAATTACATTTGTATATAAACTTCCTGGTCCTATAATAATTGCATCAGCTTCTCTAATTGCTTCAATTACACCTGGTCCTGGTTTACAATTAGTTGGTCTTATAAATATTCTGCTTATTTTTTTAGTTGTTCCACCTACTATTTCAGGTATCTTATCTTTATTTTCAATTACAGTTCCATCTTCAAGTTCAGCACATATTTTTATCTCTTCTAAAGTTACTGGAAGTACTTTTCCTGTCATACTAAGTACTTTTCCTGATTCTTCTATTGATTTTGAAAAATTTTCACTAAGTTTATTCATAGCTAAAAAGTAGATATCTCCAAAAGAAAGATTGTCTAGTCTTCCATCATCAAATTTATAATTTAATAGTTTTGACATCTCATTTTCATTATATGCTAAAGCTGCTAAACTATCTTTTACATCATTTAAAGGTAATACTTGTAGTGCTCTTCTAGAATCTGTTGGAGTTTTTCCATAATCTGACACTGTGACAATTGCTGTTATATTATCAGTATAATTCTTTAATCCTCTAAGAACAGAATTTAATCCTGTTCCTCCTCCTATTACAACTATTTTGGGACCTTGATTATATACTTTTTTATTAAAGATCAATGATTTTACATTGTTTTTTTCTTTTCTTGTATCACTTTCTTCTACTAGTAATTCTAGTGTTCTTTTTTGTACATGAATTATTGATAACACAATTATTGCAAATCCTATTACAAACGTTACAATAATTTCAACCATTTGTATTATTTCTAATGTTTCTGATACTAATACATTTGATATTCCATAACAAATTAATACTATTCCTATTAGTATTAAAAATATCCATCTTTTAATTTTTGCTTTTGAGTTAAACCATTCAAATAAACCTTTCATTAGCCTATTACCCTCACTTCTGCTTCAATTTTTTTATTATATTTTTTGTATATTTCGTTTTGTGTATATTCTATTAATTCTATAATATCTTGTGCTGTTGCATTTCCATTGTTTATAATAAATCCTGCGTGTTTTGTTGAAATCTCTGCTCCACCAATTCGTTTACCTTTTAATCCCGCTTCATCTATTAACTGTGCTGTAATAAAACCATTTCCTCTTTTAAAAGTGCTTCCAGCACTTATTTTATCAAGTGGCTGAGTAGTTAACCTTTTTTCTTTGTACTCGTTCATTTTCTTTTCAATGTCTTCTTTTTGTGCATTATATAATTCTAAAGTTACATTTAAAATTAATGCATTTTTGTTTTTAAATATACTTTCTCTATATGTAAAATTACATTTTTTTCCCTCTATAGTATATATTGTTTCGTCATTTAAGTCAAGATAAGTTACATTTTTTACTATATCTTTTATTTCTCCTCCAAAAGCTCCAGCATTCATATAAACTGCTCCACCTAGTGTTCCGTGGTATTCCTGCTGCAAATTCAAAGCCTGATAAATTATTTTTTAATAAATACATTGCAAGTTTTGCATTAGATATTCCAGCAGAAACTTTTAATACTTTCTTATTATTTAGACTTTTAGCATTAATGCCTCCTATAGTTGTATCTTCTTTTGGCATACTCAAATTCTCTATTGTCTCTTCATTTTTTAGAACCTCTTCTATTTTATTATCTATATATTTTACAACTATTCCTCTAATTCCAATATCTTTTACTAATAAATTTGTACCATTTCCAACCACTGTTATTGGTAGCTTTCCTTTATTGATTTTTAGAATTTCTAACATTTCTTCTGCTGAGTGAATAGTCATAAATATATCTGCATTTCCACCAACTTTAAAACTGGTATGTTTTGACATAGGCTCATCATACTTGATATTTTCAATACCAAGTTTTTCTTCTATTTTTTTTAAAATCTCTTTTTGCAATACGAATCCCCTTTCGATTACTTTTAGTGATGGTGATGATGTCCACCTACTTCTGCTGCTACTTCCACATGACATTCTTCATCTTTGCAATGTTCATTTTCTTTTTCTATTTCAATAGTTGAATGTCCTATACCATGTTCTTTAAGTTCTTCTTTAACTTTCTTTTTTATTTTTTCTCCATCTTCATTTGTTATTACATGCATTGTTGCAAAATGACTATATCCATCAATGCTCCAAACATGAATATGATGAACTCCTATTACTCCTTTTATTTCAGTAATATGTTCTTCTAACTCTGGTATACTTATTCCTTTTGGAGTCTTTTCTAAAAATAGTTCTATTATTTCTTGGAAGTTTTTTAATGTATTTATTAATATATATGATGATACACATATTGACATTATTGGGTCTATTAATGATATGTCTGTAAATTTCATTATAATTGCTCCAATTAAAACTACTACCCATCCTAATACATCCTCTAACATATGTAAATTTACTGATTTTTGGTTTAGTGAGTCTCCTTCTCTTGTAAAATATGCTGCTCCAAAATTTATAATTACTCCAAATACCGCAAATATTAACATTCCATTGTAATTTACTTCTACAGGATTTATTATTCTTTTTATTGAATTAAATACTACAATTAATGAACCCACTAATAAAATTACTGTTGTTATTAAGCTTCCCATTACGGAATACCTAATATATCCATATGTATATTTTTCATCTGGTCCTTTTTTACTTTTTCTTTCTAAAAAGTATGAAACTCCTATGCTTGTTGCATCTCCAAGGTCATGAATTGCATCTGACATAATTGCAACACTATTTGAAAATGCTCCTCCTATAAATTCTAATATTGAAAATGATATATTTAACAAAAATGCTATTAATATATTTTTTTCAGTTTTCATAGTTACTGTCCTTTCCTTTCTCTCGCTTGGCTTTCAGCCTCACTCTTTCATCGACATCCAAGATTTTTCTTTAAAAAAATCTCGTCTGTCAAAATTAAATTCCCAAAAGCATGCTAGCAATTCTAAAGTAAATCATTAATGAGCATGCATCCACTATTGTTGTTATAAATGGGCTTGCCATAACAGCTGGATCAAATCCTATCCTTTTAGCAAGTATTGGCAATGTACTTCCTATTAGTTTTGCAACTATAACTGTTAAAAGTAGTGTAGCACATACTATAAATGCAATTTCAATTCCAACTTTATCAAATATTATTAGTTTTGCAAAATTGGCAATACCAAGTGTTATTCCACATAGTATACTTACTCTAAATTCTTTCCAAATAACTTTAAATACATCTTTATATTCTATCTCATTTAATGACAGACTACGAATAACTGATACACTAGCCTGCCCTCCTGCATTTCCACCTGTGTCCATTAGCATTGGAATAAAGGCTGTTAATACAACATAAGTTGATAATGCTTCTTCAAAGTGTGTTATTATTCCACCAGTAAAAGCTGCTGAAACCATAAGTAATAGTAGCCAGGGTATTCTCTTTTTCCAAGTTTCAATTACTCCTGTTCTCATATATGATTTATCACTTGGTGTAATAGCTGCCATTTTTTCAATATCTTCTGTTGCTTCTTCTTCAATAATATCTATAATATCGTCAACAGTTATAATACCAACCAATCTTTTTTCAGAATCTACTACTGGTAAAGTACTATAATCATAGTCTTGAAATATGTTTGCAACATCTTCTTGATCCATCATCGTTGTTATAACATGCTCACATTCTTCCATTATATCATCTATCAAAGTTTCTGGTTCGTTTATAAGTAGATCTTTTGCTTCAATATATCCTAATAATTTACGCTCTCTATCTGTTACAAAACACGAATCATATGATACTAATTCATCTTTTTGTGCTCGTATTCTTTCTAACGCTTCTTTAATGTTTATTCCTTTTTTTAAGTGTATATATTCCATTGCCATTAAAGAGCCTGCTGAATTTTCAGGATATCTTAATAATTTATTAATTGATGTTCTTGTTTCTTTTGATACATTACTTAGTAATTTGTTTACCATACTTGCTGGCATTTCGTCAAAAAGGTCAGCTGCATCATCAGTGTACATATCTTCAATTATGTTAGTTGCTTCAGTACTTGATAAGGCTGATATTAATTTTACCTCAACTTCTTCATCTAGGTTTATGAAAACTTCTGTTGCAATATCTTTTGGTAAAAGTCTAAATGCTTGCGCCAGCAGATTATCTGGTAATTCTTCAATCAGGGAGGCAATATCATACTCATTCATTTCATTAAATTCTTGCTTTATCTCTGTTAGTCTTTTTTCGTTTAACATTTCTTCTAGTTCTTCTAGTTCCATATTGCCTCCTCTTTCTTTTTCATATTTAGCTATTTTGCTATACTATTCTTTCGTTTATTCATTATATAGTTCTACTATTTATTTAATGTTAGCTCTATTTTCGCTATTATTACTCTGTTCTAAGTGCTATTACAGGGTCTCTCTTGGATGCTTTCTTTGCTGGAATTATTCCACCTATTAAAGTAAGTATTATACTTAACACAATTAATATAGTTGCATTATTTGGATAAAATACTGCATTTAATGGAATGTTTCCAGTAAATTGATGAAGTATGTTATTTATAATTGGTATTAAACTATAAGTTACTCCTATTCCTATTAATCCTGAAAGAAGTCCTATTATAAAGGTTTCAGCATTAAATATTGATGATATATTTCTTTTTGAAGCTCCCATTGCTCTTAGTATGCCTATTTCCTTAGTTCTTTCATATACTGAGATATAAGTTATTATTCCTATCATTATTGATGATACAATTAATGATATTGATACAAATGCTATAAGTACATATGTTACTGCATTTACTATTGTTTTTACTGAACCCATAAGTATTCCTGTTGTGTCTGTGTAATTTATCTCTTTATCGTCTTTTCCTTCTGCTTTTACTTTTTTATTATAATCATTTAAAAAGTCTAAAAAGTGCTCTTTTCCATCAAAGCTTTTGAAATAGAATGATATATATGTTGGCTCTTCTTTATCTTGATATCCAAAACTTAATAAATTAGTTCTTGCACTTGTTTCTTTTTTGCTCATCATTGCTGTTACTATTCTTGTTATCTCGTCTTGTGTCATTTTTATTTGGAATGCACTTGCCATCTTATTTTCGTCAACATTAAATGCTGATGCAAAACTCCCTACTAGTGTATTAGTTAATTCTCCAACCTTCGACATTACAGTCATCTTCATTTTTGCTTCTGTCATAGCTTTTGCCATTGTTTCTACCGTTTGTTTTATAGGTGTGCTTTCCATATATGAACTTAATACTTTATTTTTTATCTCATTCATATCTATTGGTGGAATTGTTGGAATAGGTCCTGAAGGTGTAATTGTTGGAACTGTTGTAGGTGTTTCTATTTCAGTATTTGTAAAATCTCCTTCTATTGGAGTTACTATTGGCATATCTTCTGGGTTTTTATTTGATCCCGAATTATCTACTCCACCTGTATTTTCACTTGGCTTTACTGCTTCTCCTATATTTCCACCTGGTTTTACTGCTCCACCTATACCAGGTATACTATTTTGAATACCTATATACACTTGCATTAAACCTTTTAGTAGTCCTGCATACGTTGTTTTAAATGTATAACTTGGAATTACATATTGTGATTCAAGTGATTTCATGATATCTTGTGCTTCTTTTGTATTTAAATAATTATTAACTAATTCATCTACTTTATCTTCTTCAACTTTTCCTGTAATACTATTAATTAATCCTTCGCTTAAAGTAACTAGATTGTTCGAAAATGCTTCTTTTGCTGGAGTTGTATCTGTTGTTACTGAGTTTACTATTTCTTGCATATATCCTGCTGTTTTGTTTTGTATATCATTTTGGTTTATATTTATATTAAATGCACTTTGGATTGCATTTGTGTCGATTGATATTAAATCTTTAAAGTCCATATCCTTAGCATTTTTTGTTTCATCAAATCTTGAACCTGATATAATATCAATATCTTCATTTTCTTGTTGTTTTTTTACTATGTCTGTATCTTTTGCATAGTTAATTATGTGGTCAATTAATTCTGACTTATATGCCACTCCTGGATTTAATGCAAATGTGCTTACTCCCTCTTTAGGACATACAATACCTGTAATCTTTAGCTTTGTCGCTTTGTCATATAGTTCTTTCATGTATTCATCATTTTCAGTCATATCTTCATAAATGTTATACTGTTCGTTGTATTTGTATATGTCTGTTGGCATTATTAAACGTAAATCAGTATTCATTAAATCTTGATATGTAAAATTCATTGGGTCATTTTTTACATCAACTGTTTCTCCACTCATTATCTTTGTTACTATATCTTTTAATTCTTTTGTATTACGTAGTCCTAGCGAATATACTAGTAAATCTGGAATGGTGTTTTTTTCTGATAATACGAGTACCATTTCGTCGTAGTTTTCTGGCCATTTTCCTGCTAATACATCGTATGAATTATTTAAATTTTCTTTGTCGTCAATCATTTGTGTGTAAGTAGATGTCATTGAACTCATCATTCCTGAGCTCATCCCCATAGATGAACTAAACAGATTACTTGGGTTTAGTTTTGCTAATGTATCAGCCCCATCTATTGAATAAATCATAGGTTCAATACTATATGAATATTGTAGTGTTGAAATGTCATTTTCTACTGTTTTATAATTTACTTCTAAATATTTTTTAAAACTTTTTAAATCGTTTGTACTTAAACTTGCAAGCATTTTTGAGATATATTGTTCTTCATGTAATTTACCTTCTTCTTCTTGTTTATTTTCAATTGAAGTCATTGATAATAATACACTTGTTATGTCAGTTGTTTCTTTCATTATTGTTAATGGATATGATGTTAAAGTGTCTTCTTGGATTTTATCAACATAACTTTGAAATCCATTTGATACTGACTGTATCAGTGCAATTCCAATTATTCCAATAGAACCAGCAAATGACACTAAAATTGTTCTTCCTTTTTTTGTTAATAAGTTATTTAAACTTAATCTGAATGCTGTCCAAAGCTTCATTTTAGTTCTTCCAATTTTCCCTTCTTCTCTGTCGTTTTCTAATTTTTCTCTTGGAAGAATTGGGTCTGAATCTTCAGTGATTACTCCATCTAATATTCTAATTATTCTGCTTGAGTACTCTTCTGCAAGTTCAGGATTATGTGTTACCATTATAATTAGTTTGTTTTTTGATATTTTCTTTAATATTTCCATTACTTGCACACTTGTTTTCGTATCTAATGCCCCTGTTGGCTCATCTGCTAAAATTATATCTGGGTTGTTTACAAGTGCTCTTGCTATTGCAACTCTTTGCATTTGTCCACCAGATAGTTGATTTGGCTTTTTATGTATATGCTCTTTTAGTCCTACTTCTTCTAATGCTTTTATTGCTCTTTCTTTTCTTTCCTTTTTTGATACTCCACCTAGTGTTAGGGCTAATTCTACATTTGAAAGTATTGTTTGATGTCCTATTAAATTATAGTTTTGAAATACAAATCCTACTTTATAGTTTCTGTATGCATCCCAGTCTCTATCTTTAAAGTGCTTTGTTGATTTTCCATTTATAATTAGGTCGCCTGATGTATATCTATCTAGTCCTCCAATGATGTTTAATAAAGTTGTTTTTCCGCATCCACTTTGACCTAGTATTGATACAAATTCAGATTTTCTAAACTTTATACTTACACCTTTTAGAGCTTCTACTTTTTCATTTGCTGTCTTGTAAACTTTTTTAATATTTTTAAGTTCTAACATATGCTCTCCTTGTATTAATTTTTCGCCCTTTTATACGCCTTATATAATATCAATTTTCTGGAAAAAAGTCAATATTTTTAAGGTATTCTCTGCTATTTTTGTTATGAAAAATTTAAATATTTTATATTAAAAAAGAACCTTTTAATATGAACTCTACTTTTTTAGTATAGTCATTTATTAGGTCCTTGTGTTACAATTTAGTTATATAACTTTTTTATGTCTTTCTCATTTAGCCCAGCTAATTTTAGTCCCTCTTCTGCATATATGCTTAGACATTGTTTTTCTTCATTTTGAATATATTGATATACATCTATAAATGTATCAATACATATTTCATCCTTCATTAAACTGCTAACACCTTTTAAAATTCTTTCTCTTCCTTGTAACTCTCCTTGAAAATATTCCCAGCTATCATAGTCAAATACATTATCTAAACATAACTCGCCACTTTCTGTTATTATATATCCGAGGTCCTTGCATATCAGAGGAGTCATGGTTTCCTTTATCTAATAATTTTTGAAAATCTTCTCTCCAATTACATAAATAATTTAATACAAATGGAAATTTGTCATAACTTAATACATATCCTTCTGAAAATGGTGTAATAGAATTAGAAATTAATAAATCTCCGCTTCTTAAAGGGCGTAGGAATGTTTAGGCAAATATTACTTATGTCTAGCCATTCAGATTTTAAGTTACTTATATTTACCATTTTTAGTTTTCTATTTTCATCTAGTATATATTCTGCTCTAATTGTATATTTTTTTGATAGTGTTCTTTTTGTTATACAAAAACTTATTATATTATCTTCTGTATCTTCTTTTATTTCTTTTTCTATTAATTTTTGTACTTCCTTAAAATCTTTATAAATATCTCTAAATTCATTTTTTCCTTCTATAATTTTTCCATTTACATTTTCACACCAATAATTATAAGAATATACTACATCTTGTTCATCTCTTTTTAGTATATCTATTAATTCTTTTATTCTTTTTATTTCTCCTCTTATCATGTCCTTTACACTGTCATAATGTTTACAATTTATTCTTTCTATTACTTCCATATCTTCGTATTTTTCAATTAGTTCTTGATATGCTTTTATCTTGTCTTCTACACTCATTTTTTTATTTCTGTAAATTAGTACAGTTAATTCTTCTGTATTGAATTTATGTCCTATTTTTCTACAATGTTCTTGTATTGCCTTTGAATTTATTAAATTATATATATCCATTTTATTTCTCCTTTTATCTCAAATCTGTTTTTGCAATAATTATTTCAATATCTTTAATATTACATTTATGTTGTGAATAATATTTAATTAACTTATTCTTTTTTGAATTGTCTAACATTTCATATATTTCATTTAAAGTGTATTCATCTATTCCTTTATTATAAACTGTTTGTACCATATATATTTGGGGAAATTTATTTCTAGGCATTTCTTCTATTTGCTTTTTTATATTCTTTACCGTTCCCTTATAAATTTCAATTTCGATATTTTTATTTTTCACAAATTCTTTCAAGTGCAGATTTAAATACGTATAATATATGTGTGTATTAATCGTAGTAGTTGTATCATTATAGGTCATAACTCGTAATAAGTTAATTGTTTTGTCAATATCGTCTGTTATTAATTTTGTATTACTTATATTTGTATCTATATTATATATTTCTATAAACAAATTGTCTTTATATTTGTTTTTAATTTCTATGCTAATAGGATTTTCTTTTTGTCCTATTAAAATAATAGTTGGCTCAAAGTCTTTAGTAAATATTTCTAATTTATTTGTATATTCCTCTTCTGATTTATAAAATTGTACTATCTCTGTACTCTTTTCATATTGATTTTTTATTTTATAATTGTGTCTTTTTTTCTCTTTTTCAAAAAACTCATCAATTATGTTATCTCAATATTTATCAATACTTATTATTAAGCATAAATTATTATAATAGTAACCGTAATCACACTCTCTAACAGCTTTCCAAAACGCTTCAATAACATCTTTATCCTTTCTTAGACTTTTCTTTATGTTTTTTATTTCATATTCTTTTCCTTCACTTAATGTTTTTAGTGCCAATTCTTTATTATTTATCTTTTTATTATCTGTATATTTTTTTGTCTCCTTGTCAAGTTTAAGTTTTTTCTTTATATTCATTTTATTTAATATAAATTTGTTTTGTATCTGTTTTTCCCATTCTAAAAAATCTTTATTTGGCATATTAAACTTTCTCCTTGCTTATAATCATAAAATTTTCTAATATTACAGTCGTATTTTAGTTTGCACTCTCCTATTTTTTCTGTTTTGTTGTAAACATCTACATTATATGTGTTAGTTTTATCTATATTGGTTATTATAAATTTATCTACATATTTGTTAATTTTATTTATGTTATCAATATTCTCTTTTGTTAAATAATTACATTTATTATTTTCAATATTGTATAAAACTAGAATTGGACATTTTAATTTGTAACTTATCATTTTTAAATCTTTGATAAATTTAAAGATTTCTCTTTTTTTCTTTTTATATAATATATCTGGAGAACTTAATGGAAAGACATCAACTACTACTAATGTTGTTATATCTTCCTTATCTGCATATTCATTGGCATAATTTTCTATTAATTTAGCTACTTTTCTTAAATCATATAATTCTAAATCTTGCTCAATTATTCTCGGTATTCTATTAGGTGCATTAATTACATTTATTACTGCTTTTCCTATTTTTTGTAATTCTTCGTTTGTGTATTTTTCTTTGTGATACCAATTTCTATAATTTACATTTGCTTCATTAATAATCATTCTTTGTATTATATATTCTTTTCTGCATCTAACTATTTCTAGTACATTGTAATCTTTATCATCTTGCTGTTTGAAACATATGTTATTAGCTATATCTCCTGAAAATTCTTCTATAAGATGTATGCCTGTTAATAATATTAATTGTGGAATACCTATATCTATTATTTTATCTAACTCATTAAAACCTGTTTTCATAAAATATCCTTTTCTTTTTTTACTAGTAAAATTTTTTTCAAAATAAAATCTCCTCCTAACTTATTTTATTATAAGTTAGAAAGAGATTTTTATCAATCACATTGGTCACGCAATGTGTGTTTTGTTGTTAATTGATATGATGTTTATTTGTATTGTTTATTTGCATTTTCTATAATTTCTTTTAATTCATTTTTTAAATTTACTGGACTTATAACTGTTGCTGAATCTATATTTCTCATCGCCCATACTTTAAAGCCTATTATACTACTATTAGTTGTAAGTATAAATTTGTCATCATTTATTTTTTTTATTGTTAGGTTATCTCCAAATTCTTCAATAACTGTATCTAATAAATACATTTTGCATTCGGCTTTGATTTCAACTTTTTCTCCGCCAAACATTTCTACATTTGTTTCTACATATTCTTGTATCTCTTTATTTGTTTTATGAATTGTTCTTTCTTCATCAAGAATTTTTATGTTTTTTATTCTATCTAATCTGTAATTATAAAATTTATTTTGTCCTTCTTTTATGCCTATCATATAAAATTCTTGATTATTATATACTATTGCATATGGTGTAACTATTGGTGTGCTTACAATTGCTTTTTCTAATTTAGTTGTAATTGTATATTTCCAATATTCAAATTCTATTTTATTTAAGTTCAAAATAGCTTCTGTTATATCTTCAATATTTTTTATTACTTCCATATTGTCTGTTTTTATTCCACTTGTATATATGTGATAATTTCTTAGCTTTTTATTTTCATATATGTTTTGAAGGTTCTTACATTTTTTTATTATACTTTTTGCAATCTTTGGTGTTATATATTTTGCATAACTAAATGTATCTATTATTGCTCTAATTTCTCCTTGTTCAAATTCAGTCTCAGGGTCTTTTATAATATAGTATCCTTTATTGTTTTCTTCTCTTGTGCTAATGTCATATTCTAACTTATATTTTAATAAGTTAATATTTCTTCTTATAGTTCTAGGGTCAATTTCTACATTGTATATTTCCTTTACTTTTCTTTGTATTTCAGCAACTTTCATTATATGGTTTTCATCACTATATTTTTTTAGTACATTCAATATGTATAATACATTTCCATTTTTTTCATATAATTCCATATACTAAATTACATTCCTTTCTAAAATTACATATTATTATAATTCTTTTAATTCAGTTATTTTTATATTTTTTATATTCTGGGCTATGGCCTGTAATAATTTTTGTAATTTTTCTAATACTTTATCACTGTCTTTATTTAATTCTGTTATTATTGTAAAAACAGTTATTTCATAATTTCCACTATTTCCTCCTTCTTTTACTTTATAACTGTCTTTTTGTTTTTTACTTGTTTCACCTTCAATTTTTAAACAATAGTCTATTGCTTTTTGTATTTGCTCTATTTTCCCTTCATCTTCTAATCTTTTATAAATTTTTTTCTTATCCTCATTATAAGCTTTGTTTTTTATCTGATATTTAATTTCTATGCAATTTTCATTGTTATCAATATATTTATTATTATTGAATTCATAAATATATCTAATCTCTCCTGCTCGATTTTTATTTTCTTTAACTTCAAATGCTTTTTTTCCTATCATTAATCTTATTTTTATATAATTTTCATAAGCATTTATTTTTAGAAATGCTCTTTCCCTAAAATTTGTTGACTTTTCTACTTCTACTTCGGTCTCAATGTTACACCACCAAGTATCTCCTGCCCCAGATTCATTCGCTTTTCCCCAATATACCTTTTGTTTTGGAAATATATCATTTCTATCTTCTACACATTTTTGTATATGTTTTAATAAACCTAAATATTGAAGGTCCATAATTGTGTTAGTTCTTAACCATGTATTATTTACGCTAATTTTTTTATTTTTTACAAGTGATTTTGAAACTTTTTCTATTTCTTCTAAATATTCAATGTATTGATTATAATATAAATTTTTTATTTTATTTTTTGGTAATATTTTTAAAATTTCTCCTCTATTAATTAGGCTATCTATATATTTTTTATCCTCTTTGTATTTCTCTTTTTCCATATTGCATTCATCAAATATTTTATAATAGCAAGCTACTACTTCTTTGCCAAGTAATGCTTTTTCTTCTTCTGTTAATTGTTGTTTTTTATTTAATTCTTCAAGCTCTTTTATTTTGTTTTGTAGTGCTTTTTTATATTGATAAATTTGAAAGTCATGTTCATTTGTGTTTACTTTATCTTCTATAATGATTGCATATTTATCAACTACAACTAATATATCTATTCTTCCATTTTTCTCTTTTATTTCTTTTTTCTTTTTGAATACCTGTTTACTATTTTCATCATATATTTTATAATTATCTAATTTGATTGGATACTGTGGTATAATTTTAAAATTGCTATAATTAATTGTTTGTTTTTTTCCTTTATAGTCTTCAATAATTTTCTCTAATATACTTTTGGCAACTTCTTTTATGTTTTCTTCATCATTTTTTGTATTAATCCAATTTAATAACCAACATATAAATGCGTCTTGTACTAATTCATTTGGTGCATATTTAAAAATATTATTTTCCATAACTTTCTCCTTAACTACTTTATTATTTCTTAGTCGTTTGAATTAATTATATAGCATTTACTTTGTTTTTTCAACTTATTGGTCATATATTGTACATTTATATATATATTGTTAACTCTACCATTTTTCTTCTTTGTTTAATCCTTAAAAATACCTATTTCATCTTTACTAATTTTATGGTGTAATGTTTTATAACTCTTTTTTATTTTCTTTTTCTAATTGTTTTAAACTCTTTTTAGGCGTAAGCAATTCTTCTGGCATAGTTCCGCCCTGCTTGTTTTATTGCTTTTCTAACTATTTTTCCAATTTTGTTATGAGTATCACAAGCTGTCTTTTCAGTATCCACTTTATCTCTTTTTAATCTTGATTCTGTTTGTGTAATACGAAATAAATTGGCTGCAAGTTCTTCGCTTCCCATATTATCTAAAATATCCTCTCTATATTTTAGTCCTTTTCTTTTTGCAATATCATCAGCAGTTTCTCCATTGTATAAACCTTTATATCCAGCATTGTGAAATTTATCAAAATTCTTTACTCCTGCATTTTTTGCCGCTTGATTAAGTGAATAATTCCCTTTTCTTGTTAAGTTTCTTTGATAAAACCTTTTTTCATCTTCTGTTAACAAAGTATACTCTTTTTCACTAATTTCTTGTTTCCTAGTTTGAATTGCAAAATATGTTTGAGCAAGAGCAATAACTTTCTTTCTACTATCTCCATTTTGTGCTATTAAATAGCATGCATAACGGGTTAGTTTATAATCTCTAATATTTTTTGTTGCTCCTTTAGGCATTTTTATCGTTTTGTCTACGTTGACAAAATGTTCAAACACGCTAACATCACTGTTTTTACAAGATTTTTTGGCTTTGCTTATAACATTTTCAAATTTTCGCCATTCTTTGTAATTTAAAGCCAATTGTAATTCTCTCGCATACCAAAACTCAACCCCATTTTCATCAATATGCTTAATATCTTCAAAATTTCTATTTGTATACCTTTCTGTTTCATTCATTATAAAACCACTTCCTTTCATTTTGAGTATTGTAAAACATACGTTTGTATTTGTCAAGTCTTTTTATAAATTTATTTATAAAGTTTTTATTTTCTCCATAATAAAAGCCTCACAAAATAATTCTTTGCAAGACTTTTTATTATATTATTAATGATTAGTTAATTTATAAAACTTTATTCAATTTTATTTCAATGTTTTCTTTTTCTCCTTTGTCTTGTATATCTTTCAAAACAAATTTATCATATCCTTTTTGGGCTAAAGATTTATATGCATTCCATACATTTTGCGGAATTTCCATCTTTATTTGCCATCCTCTTTTACAAAATAATTCCATTCTTTGCACATCTCCAACAAGAATATCAATCCACTCTTTTCCGTTCTTTTTGTAATATTCTTCACAATTAATATTTTCTGAATGAATTATAACTTTATATTCTGGCATTATTTTTTTAAAAGCTGCATATACTCTTTTTTCATTATATGGTTTCGACACAACTATACATGATTTTACGTTTAATTTTTTATCTTCTATTAGCTTTTTTGAAAATCTAAAATTGTCGCCTGTATTTGTTGAATTTTTTTCTAAATATATGTCTTTTTTTGGAACTCCTTTTTCTATAGCAATTTTTGCAAATTTCTCTGCTTCTGTTTCATTCCATAGTTTATATGTAATTTTTCCTAAGCCACCAGAAAATATTATCTTGTTAGCAAACCCATCCAGGTATAATTCTGACGCAATATTCGCAACATTTATATCTTTTGTTCCTAGTCCAATAATACAATCTGCTTTTTCAAGCTTATGATGCATCCTCATATAATCCCATAAAATTTTAATATTTTCTAAATCTTCCATAAATTTTAGTTCCTTATTTATTTTTAAAGATAATTTACTATATCTTCAAATGTATCATATCCACTTTCGCTGTTTATATGTCCTGCATTTGGTATTAAAATTTGCTCTGTTGCAACATTACTTGCAAAGTCTTTTTCTACTTCATATTTTACATATGGGTCATTGTCTGAATAAAAACAAATAATTTGATTAGCATATTGCTTTACATCTTCTAAATTATTAAAATACATTGTTTTATTTACTGTGTCATATTCGTCATTTATTCCTAAATAGTTATTAAACCCACATACAAATATTAACTTCTTTACTTTTACTTTATTTTCAGTTAAAAATTTTGATATAAATACTGGTGCAATACTATGACCAATAATTGTTGTATTTTCATTAATTAAGCCTAACTCTAAATAATATTTAAGTAGTTTGCTCCAATTTTCATAGTTTTGATACTCAACACCTATTGGGAATTGTGGAACATATACTTGTTTGTCATCTGATGATATAAAATCTTGCAACCAACTAAACCAATTTCCAAATGGACTTCCAAAACTTCCATGTATTATAAAATAATTTTCTTTCATATTAATTCTCCCTATTTTAATATTTTCCAAATTCCATTCTTTGTTGCTCCAACTCTTTCAATAATTCCTTTTTCCTTTAGTATCTTTATGTTATATGATACACCATCTCTTGTTGGTTCAAGTATTTTAGCCATTTCAAATTGTGTAATATTTGGTTTGTTTTTTATTAATTCAAGTATTTTTTCTTGTGTAGTTTCTTGTGTAGTTTCTTGGTTAGATATTAAAATCATTCCATCTACAGCTTTGTCTATAACTTTTAGCATAAGCTCTATGAATTCATTTGAATTTCCAACGTTATTACAATTTTGAATAACTCTATAATATTCTTATTGATTTTTCTTTATCCTACTTTCAATAGGTAAATAAGTAAATGCTTTTTCCCAATTAGCTAAAATTACAGTCTGCCGAATTCTTGCGGTTCTTCCATTACCATCTGAAAATGGGTGTATAAATAAAAATTCATAATGAAATATAGAAGATAGAATAAGTGGATTTATTGTATTTTTAGCTTCGTTCATCCACTCAAATAAATTATTTCTGCTACATAATTCAACATTTTATCAGTTATTGTATATGGTGGATAATTTTTTTCCATTCGAGCCTCCTTAAATATTTTCTTAATATAAAAATATTATAATTTATATGT
>CATKDT010000030.1 GCA_949746675.1 uncultured Clostridia bacterium | reverse complement strand
TATTTATGCCATCCTTATTTTCGCTTGCATTTATTGTAATTGTTGCATTTTTCTTATCGCTTGCTATCGCTACTGTTGCATCTATTGTTGGGAATATCAAGTCTCCTACTTTTCCTAGGTAACGACCTATTTTTGGTACGCTTCTGTCTAGTTCATATGCATATTCTCCAATTATAGCTACATCTCCTTTTACATCTGAGCCTGGTATTTCGCTTTTTATTAATTCATCTAAAAATTCATCTTGGTTATAATCTGGGTTTATATTTTTTTCATATTGTCCATCTGCTAGTAACACAGTCTCTAGTACTTCTCTTGCCTTTGCTTCATTATACTTTGCTCCTGCATTTTCTGCTCTCTCGAATACTCCTTTATCGCTAAATACTACACTTAAAGATACTGCTGCAAGAATTAGTAATACTATCAGGGTCACTTGTTGTGCATAGCTCTTTAATTATCATTCATGGTGCATTAATTGTTAATGCTAATAATTTTATTTATTATTTCTATATCTTCTATTTTGTTTATTCCAAAACATTTCTTTCCTAATTTTTCTTTTTAGCTAACATTTTTAAAACACTATCATCTATATAATTATCTATAATTAGAATTTTATTATTTGCCTTTTTTATAATATCTACTATTAGACTGTAAGCATCATATATCTGCCCATTAAAGAATATTCTCTGTTTAATGTTATCTTCTGGTTGTAATTGATTAAATACTATGTTAAACTTTTTGTCTTGCTCTATAAATTTTTTATCCATCTTGTTTTCAATAGTAATTACTTTTTCATATAAACTTTTATTAATATTTGTAAGTTTGCACATTTCTATAATGGCAAATACTTTTCACTTCTATATTTGTTATTTTTACTTTTGAAGTGGTTCCATTTTGGAACCACATTTTATCCCCATCCCTTCTTTAGTTAGTTGATTCTGGAAATCCCTCAATATTTCTTTTAACAGCTTTATTTATATTTTTAGTTGCATATTGATATAATATTGCTACATCACTGTCTAACATTGCTTGCTTTCCTTGTATTGTATATATTAAGCCTTTTATTTGTTCATTTGATAATTCTTCATTTGTTATTATTTTGTTTTCTTCCATTTTGTCTGTCTCCTAACTTAGTTTTATTTTTTACAATATTTTATCTATTCTAACATACTTTTTCTTTTTTGTTTGTCGAAACTTGTCTGGTATGAGAACTTTTTAATAAATAAAATACAACGATATTGGATTTTATGATTCATTGTGTCTTTATTAAAGTTCTTTTAAGTATATAACACAATTATATTTTAATTATTCTATTCCTTTCCATTCATACCAAAGTTCTCCTTTTTGTCCACTATTTGGATATTCTGCCATTATGTTGCTATAAACATATCCCAACTCCTTTCCAGCTCCAATTTCTGGAGTATCAACAATATATGATTTATAAACTTTTCCTTCCCAAGATGTATATGCATTTCCAATTTTTCCTATAGCTTTAGTAATGAGATAATAATCAATCCATTTGCCTTTTTCATCAAATCCTCCTGAATTTTTTAAATACTCTCCAACCTTTACATCACCAAGTAACTTATCTTGAAGGTTATTATAACAAAATTCTCCGTTCTTCTGTAACTGTTAATGAAGTAAATGTTTTAGTTCTTCCTGATGGTACATTTCCACCTTTATGGTTAGATACTTCTAATTTAGTTTCCAAATCATAATGATGAATAATATCTACTTCATGCGAAATCCAAGTATACATCAAAGTACGTGTTTTTCCGTCATTAAAACTATAATTTTCATTTTCATCAAACACTTTAATAGAGTAAAAGTGTTCTCCCATTTCTAGCTCTTTTATTTCGTATTGCTCATTAATAATAACACAAGTTTCTGAATTACAAAGCTCTGTTTTTTTCAATATGTTATCCACATAAAACTCAATTTTTGATACTCTGCTATGTTTATCATTCGCATTTATTATTAATGTAAATGATTTTTCTGTTGTTGGTTTTGATGTTACCTCTACTATTGGCGCTTCATTATCAAACTTAAATGCTTCGCTTCCACAGATATTTGTTTTTCCTGTTTCTGTTGTTAGTAATACCCATAAATAATATGTGCCTGTCATTGTATCATTTCCGCCTGTTATCATGTTGTTTTGGCAAGTTTCTGTAAATTCTGTTTCTGTTGGTGGATTAGCACTGCTTGTTGTCCATTTATATTTTAAACTTGTTACTCTTTCACCTGTTTCTTTTACTATTATTTTGGTTGTATGTTCTTTTTTCCATTCTGTACTTCCATTTGGTGAGAATTCTACTGCT
>CATKDT010000029.1 GCA_949746675.1 uncultured Clostridia bacterium | reverse complement strand
CCTTTCGTTTTTTGTTTCAGCTTTATATAGCTTATCTCATCACATAATATATTTATAAATTTTATAAATATATTATTTTTGTTTAGTTTTCCCTATTTTTTTAAACTTATTACATTATTATAAATTTTATATTAGCAGTAATCCTTTATATAATTACTGCTAATGTTTAATAGGTAAATGAAACGAGCTTTAAAAAAGTTTTATCACGGATTTGAGGTATTATGTAACTCTAGTTACACTCGTTATTTCTCCGTCTGTCCTTATTATAATTCTTTTGCAATAATTTTGCAAGCATTTTTTATTGCATTTTTTATTTTTAATCTTATTGTAATAATTTAATATTTTATTTTTCTTAAAATTTATTCTTATTTAGTGGGAACAAAGAGCTTACCTATTAAATAAAAAAATACACTTATAAATATTAAAATATAATATTTATAAGTGTTTTCCCTATAACATTCTAACAATTTATTTTCCTGGTATTACTACTCTATACCCTGTGGTTGTATCTGGTTGTCCATTTGAGCCATGATATGCAAACATACTTGAGTTTATTGTCGCTAAATCAGAACCTCTAATTAAGAATGGTGTATCCTGTTGCATATAAAATGACGACCCTGACTCCCACGTACTACTTGCATATGGATTTGTCGATATCTCAAACATAGCATCTCCTCTAAATCCTGAGTTTATTTCATAATTGCTTACTGCATATTGTCTTTTATATTCATCATTTCCATTATCAGTAGTTGAATTATTATATACTGTTTTATATTTTGTATTTGTTGTTGTCTCTAGTAAATAGTCTTCCTCTATTCCACCATATTCTTTTATACCACTATATCCATTATTTATAAAGCATGCTGTAAATTCCCACAAATTTCCCGCTAAATCATATATTCCTGTAGCATTTCCTGTTGTTGTTTGTGTTCCATTATAATTGTAAATATCATTTACTAAGTTTGTTCCACCAGTATAATTGTTTCTTGATTTATTAGTTTCAACTTTTTGAGTATTTCTACCATATTTACTAAATGCTAAGTATGATATTGCTCCCCATTCACTATTTTTCATTAAATGACTATCTGCTTCTCTATTATAATTAAATGCATTATAATAACTTGTTCCTATTGATATTCTTTTCCAAGCTGTTGCTCCTGGTTTACTTACAGCTTTTATTGTGTCAGATATTTTTATGTTTCCAATCGCTTCAGTCTTCGTATCGCTATTATTTCCTTTGTCTTCCATGCTCATTTCATATTTAGCAACCCATATTCCAGATATATTACTATCCCAGCCACCATTTCTATAACCTGTTGCTATATCTTTCATAAACGCTGGATGTAATATATAATGGTTTCCAACTTCTTGTAATCCTACATTATTTTTACTTATTCTAGTAATTGTTCCATTAGTATTTATTTTTACAATGCCTCTTGCATCGCTATATCCGATGGCTTTATTGTAAGTTGCATCACTATAATATACTATTTTATATGCAAATCGTGGTATCCATACAAAGTAGCTCCCATTTGCATCAGTAGCATTTGCCCATTGTTTTTCTTCATAATTATACCACTCATTGTCATTTGCTGTTGTTTCTATAAAAGTGTCACCTTTTTTAAATTTTACTGGAGTCATTCCATTTAAGCTAGGTGATTGTGGTTTTGATATTATTTTATTTTGATTATCCACCCAAACTATTTCTACTCTTCCAAAGCTTTTGCTCAATGTTTCATTTGCGTTTTCAACTATTGTTTCGTTTGTGATATTTTCCTCGATAATATTTTCTTCAGTTTTATTTCCATATCCACTTAGTGAATCAACATTTTCTTCTTTTACTCGTATATGTTTATTAGCTACGTCTATTAATACTTTTACAAGAACTATTGAAAATATGCAAATTCCAACTGCTATTGATACTATTATTATTTTAGATGCTAAAGTATTTTCCTTAAACATATCTTTATCCCCTCACATTTATTTTTCTTTTGATATTTATTAGTATATTTAACTTTGCTTTCTTTGTCATTATTTTTCAAGTTCTTATTTTCAAAACCTTATTTTAATTCTTTTCTGTCTTCTTTAATTTCTTTTAATGTTTTTTCTAAAGATTTAGCTAAATTATCTAAAATATTATCAGCATATTCTCTTGCACCTTGAGTTATTTGTCTTGAACTTTCATTTGCAGCAGACATTATTTCATTTTTTTGCTCATATGCTTTTTTAGTAATTTCATGTTCGTCTATCATTGCAATAATTCTATTTTCTGCCTCTTTTACAACATTCTCAGCTTCTTTATTAGCCTCTGTTAATATTCTTTCTCTTTCTTCTTTAACCCATTTTGCTTGCTTTAATTCATCTGGAAGTTTTAGTCTAATTTCTTTTATTATATCAAGTACTTCTTGTTGTTCAAGCATACATTTGTCTGAAAGTGGTATTTTCTTAGAATTATTTATAAGTTGTTCTAATTTCTCTAATAAAGTAAATATCTCCATTTTCCACTTATCCTTTCCTACAATATTCAATCACTTTTTAAAAATATTAAACTTGCTCGACCATATTTTCTTTGATCAAATATTCTTACATTTTGCAATTCTGTTGTCATAGCTTCATTTAATTCTTTTAAATCTCTGTTTACTTCATCTGTTTCTATAACTACTATTCCTTTGTTATTTAACAATTTATTTTTTATAATTTGTTTTAAACTATCTACTGCAATATCATCTTTGTATGGTGGATCTAAAAAAATTAAATCAAATTTTTGTTTTTTTGCGTTAAGTAATTCTATACATTTTTTATAGTCCATATTCACAATTTCTGTTTTTTCTATTAATCTAGTTTTTTCAAGATTTGTCTTTATCATCTGTATTGCTTGTTTATTATTGTCACAAAATACAACATATTTAGCATTTCTGCTAAGCGCTTCAATTCCTAATGCTCCGCTACCAGCAAATAAGTCAAGTATTACTTTTTGGTTTACATCTTCCTGCAATATATTAAATAATGATTCTTTCACTCTATCTAGTGTTGGTCTTGTTGTAATACTTTCTATTGAACTTAATTTTGTTCCTCTTGCTTTTCCACTAATTACTCTCATATACCTATATTTTAACTTTATTTTTCTCCTTGTCAATATTATTAATCGAATTGTAATATTTGTGTAATACACTTATTTTAACATATTTTTTTAATAAAATAAAGAGATATAAGCATTTTTTTGCCTATATCTCGGTATTTTTATTACAAAAATGTATAATTCTATTTATCTTCATTAATATCTTTAATTAATTCTAGCTGTGAAATTAATAGAGATTCCATTTTAGCCTTGTATACATCAAACTGTTTTTTTAGTTCATCTAATTCTTTTTTCTTTGACTTTATCTCACCATCAATGTCTACTGTTGATTCTTTTGCTTTTCTTTCAGCATCTTTTATTATTTGCTCAGCTTCTTTTTTTGCATTATTTTTTGCTTCTTCTGCAGCATTTTGAGCCATAAGTAAAGTCCCTTGCATAGCAGTTTCAATTTGTTTATAATGTTCTAATTTTGTTTCTAAATCTTCAACAGCTTTTTTATTTTCTGTTGATTGTCTATATAAATTTTCATAATCTTTTGTTAAATCATCTAAAAAGATATCAACTTCTTCTGGGTCATATCCATTAAATGTTTTTTTGGAAAACTTCTTATTTTCTATATCTAAAGGTGTAATCATTTTTTCTCCCTTCTCTTTTTAAAATATGCAAAGATTATAACAAATTTAATTCTTAAAAATTAGGCACGGAATTGAAATTTGCTTTTAGTTTCTTCTTTAACGTCTGTTGAAATGTCATAATTGTATGGGGCAATTAAGAATATTGAATTAGATATCTTTTGCATATGTCCATCCAATACATGTGCTGCACCACCAATAACGTCTATTATTCTTCTTGCAACGTCTTTATTTACATATTCTAAATTAATTATAATTGATTTTCTTGACTTTAATAAATCACATATTTCTTCTGCGTTTTCAAAACCAGTTGGTTGCATTACTACCATTTTAACTGCATTATCGATTGGTGTAACTTTATTATTTTTTCTTCCACCAAATATACTTCTTACTTCTGGTTCTTCTACTTCTTCTATTTCTTCTGCGTAATCTTCTCCATCTTCATATTCTTCATCTACATCTTCTTGGGCATTCATATTAAACATTCCCCAAATATTCTTAATTCCATTTACTACATTTGCCATATTTAACCTCCATTATTTCTCCTTTGTTTTGATGTCATACTAAGTATCTTACTTTTTTGATTTAAAGTCAATACTTTTTTTAAGATGTAATTATAATTTAATTGTTTTGAAATATTTTTGTAACATTTTTTATGTTTTATTTTGTCGAATTTATCATATCTTGTGTCGGATTTATAACAATCTCGTCATATAATATTAGTGATGTCCTTGTTCCTTCTGGTATCGTTAAATCCTTGATTTCTGAAGCACTATAGTTAGAAACAACTGTATATGAATCTGTTTTTCGACCTTCTTTTACTAATATTTTATTTAAATAACCGCTTCTTGTCCTTATTATATATGTTAAATTGTTTTCTGTAATTATTGCAGAGTTTGGTACTTTATATCCTTTTGCACTCCACCAAGTTACATCAAATGATATTTTTCTATAACTTAAAAGTTCTTCTACACCTTCAACAAATTTTATTATTATTGTATTTTCTTCGTCATTTTCTACGACTATATTTACAACTTCTGCTGATACCATTTTCGCACTTGGTAATGTTATCTTTACTTTTTTACCAACCTGAATTTCTTTTGCTTCTTTGCTATTTGATGTAAAAGCAATGTAACAATTGAAGTTATCCACAATTTTTCCCTGTTCTGTGCTAGTTGCTATTATTTGATTTGTTTTTAAATTTAAGTTTTCTAAAAATTCTTTATTATATTTTGTTAAATCATCTGTGCCCAATATATCTTCTAGTCCATCAACTTTGTATGACAATATGCCACTTCTGGTTGACTTTATGTATTCCGAATTTTCTGATAATTTTTTTTCAAGATCTCTTCTTTGATTTATTAAATCTTTTAAATATGATCCCTTTGGGCTAGATTCTCCTACAATTTCAGCTTTTTTCGTAACATATGAGCTTATTGTTCTTTTACTTTCCTGTACTGCTTGCATGCTATTTAATTTGTGTATATCTTTTAATTTATCCGCTATTTGACTATCTAATAATTTTGTATCAGTCAATGCTCCTTCTTGAACATTTTCCTTCATCGCAACTTGTATCTTTTCATTCAACTCACTAATTTTTGCTTTTACATTTTCTTCATTTTGTGAATAATATCTAAATATTGGCTCATTTTTTGCAACTTTTTGTCCTTCGTCAATTATTTGTTCCATTCCATTTTTGTAATTTTCACCTTGTACAATACTTTCATCTCTAATAATATATCCAGTTACTGTTTCATCTTGTGATATTGTTCCCTCTTTTACAATTATTGTATCAGTTGGGTTTGCTACAAGTTTTATAACCGCATATATTATGAAATATCCACATACCAAGATTACTACTAATGTAAATAACAATACTATTATTTTCTTTATTGAATTATTTGTTTGTTTTTTCACCTAATTCCTCCAAAATAATATCAACATTGTTTGGATTAAAAGTATCCAACCATACTGCATTTTCATATGCTCTAAACCATGTTAACTGTCTTTTAGCATATCTTCTAGTTTCCATCTTTAATTTTTCAATCATATCTTCTTTCGTAACACTTCCATCCAAATACTCTTTTACTTCTTTATATCCTATACCTTGCATTGCAGTTGACATATTATCATATTTTTGAAGTAACTTACTTACTTCTTCTATTAAACCTTGCTCCATCATTATGTCAACTCTCATATTTATTCTTTCATATAATTTTTCTCTATTAGTACTAAGTACAAATATCTTATAATCATATTCTAGTTTTTTTCTTGAATTTAGTTCTAGTTCTGTTTTTGTTTTTCCAGTTGTATGATATATTTCAAGTATCCTTGATAGTCGTTTTCTATCAGTACTACTTATTTTTTCTACTGCTTCATTATCTATATTATTTGCTTTTTCATATAATTCTTCTACTGTATATTGTTCAAGTTCTTTTCTGTATTCTAAATCAGTTTTTTCTTCTCCATATTCAATATTATATATTAATGAATTTATGTAAAGTCCTGTTCCTCCAACTATTATTACATTTTTTCCTCGTGATATTATATCCTTTATTTTTGCATTTGCATCATTTTTAAAGTCTGCTACACTATACCTTTTATCTGGTGACACAAAATCAACTAAATGATGAACCGCCTGATTACACTCTTCTTTTGTTGGTTTTGCTGTTCCTATATCCATCTCTTTATATATTTGCATTGAGTCTGCTGAAATTATCTCACCATTTATTTTATTTGCTAAGTCTATTCCAAGTTTTGTTTTTCCTGATGCTGTTGGTCCGCAAATAACTGTTATCACTGGTTTTTCATTCATGTAATTAGTCCTTTCTTTTATTACTACTGCTATAAGTTAATAAATACCTATTTTAATGTTAATTTTTATATCTTGTTAGAATTTTTTACTTCTAAATTTTTATAATACTTTTTATGTATAAATACTCTATTACTAATAATACAATTGACATTATTAATTTAAATTTAATTCTACTGTTTCCTTCTTCTCCCTTTATCTCATGTCTTTCGTGTTTTGCAATTAGTTTATTAATAGGAGCTGCCATAATCATCATATTTATCCCTGTAAAAGTTAACACTTGAAACATTCGTGAACCTGTTGGATTTTTCATTTCAACATTTGATGCACATAAATTGTATATTACAGTCATTATTACAAATAAAACTATTTCTTCTATTAGAATCATAACAACCTTTTTTGATGTTTCTATTCCGTTTGTCATTTTTATGTTTAATAATATTGCAAAGCAATTTATTAACAATAAAAATCCTATTATTACTGCGTTCATTTTATTTTTCCTTTCGTTCACTCATCGCCATCGGTGTTTTTCAACGAAAAACACGTTTGTCAATTCTTATTTTTTCTAATTAATTTTTAGCGTCTTGAGAACTTCTTCTCAATATCAGTTTTAGAAATCTTAAATACTGTTGGTCTTCCATGTGGACAACTGAATGGATTTGGTAGTTTTAATAGTTGTTCCATTAAACTATCAACTTCTTCTTTACTTAGTGCCATATTTGCTTTAACTGCTGCTTTACATGCAACTGTTGCCAAGAATTTTTCTTCTACTTCTTGTTTGGCAGTCCTTGCTACTGTATCAATTTCATCTAAAGTTTCTAAAAATATTTCTTTTGTATCAAAGTCTAAGCAAAACTCTGGAACTCCTGTTAATTTTACAGTATTGTCTCCAAATTCTTCTACTACAAATCCCGCTCTATTAAACATTGCTTTATTGTCTCTAAATATTCCCATTTCTTTGTTGTTTAAGGTTATTATGTCTGGTAATAACATCATTTGAGAATCTTTTTCCTTGTCGTTGTAATAGTTTGCCTTTACTCTTTCATACATTATTCTTTCATGTGCTGCATGTTGGTCCATTATGTACATTTCATCACCAATTGATAAGATTATGTATGTTTTAAATACTATTCCAATAAATGTATATGGCATAGTCTTTTCATTTCCATCTTGTTCAAATATTGATATTTCATTTTTTCCAATTGGCTTTATTGGATCTTCTTTATTTGCTTGTTTTTGCTTTTCTTTAAATTCTTTTTTTGCTGTTTCTATATCTCTTCCAAATAGCTTTTTATACATTTCTTCAAAGTCTGCTTCTTTTTCTGGCTCTTTCTCTTCTTTTGAAGCTTCAATTTCCACAGTTTCTTCACTATTCGTTAATACTTCTTTTTCAGTATCATTTTTTTCTACTTCAATTACACTGCTTAAAGTTTCAACTTTTTCTGCCTCGTTTTCCTCATTAACTACTAATCCACTTATTTTAATATCATCTTCGTTAATATTCTCATATTCTAAATTTTTTTCTGTCTCTACTAATTTTTCAGTTTTTTCTTCTATATTCAAGTCTTCTTCTTTTGAGCTTTTTATTTCATCATTATTTCTTTCTATATTTTCTTTTATGTCTTCAATAGCTTTTGTTTCTTTTTCATTCTCTGTATTTTGCTTTTTAGTATCCTCTATAACCTCTGTAGTTTTTTCAGTTTTACTGTCCTTTATATCTTCTTCAGTAGTCTCTTTTTCTGTTTTATTTTTTTCTTTTTCCATTAACTCATTAAATTTTGTAAGTTGACTATATATTTCTTCAGATGTTTTTGCACTTGTAATCCCATTGATAAATTTCTCTCTAGTCTGCTCGTCCATATTTGCTATTGTAGTTTTAAAATCATTAAATTGTGGCTTATTAAAGCTATCTACTAAGTTTATCTTTTGTATATTCTCTGTGTTATATTCATTTGACAAATTTTCATCATTAATAGCATTATCAACATT
>CATKDT010000028.1 GCA_949746675.1 uncultured Clostridia bacterium | reverse complement strand
TCCCGGGCCTTGTACACACCGCCCGTCACACCATGAGAGTTGGGAATACCCGAAGCCTGTGAGCCAACAAACGAGGCAGCAGTCGAAGGTAGAATCAATGATTGGGGTGAAGTCGTAACAAGGTAGCCGTATCAGAAGGTGCGGCTGGATCACCTCCTTTCTAAGGAGAAAGAGAGGGTTTCGAGAGAGCTAGGAGAGGCAAAGCCTTTCCTAGAACAGAACCTAATCTGTTTTCATTGTTTATTTTTCAATGTACTTTAGTACATATATACATTATATTATCTTAATGTATATGTTTTTAAGTACATTAAAACAAGAGTGAAGGCTCGCAAGTGGAGCACCATTGTTAAAACTCTACTATTATATGGGCTCATAGCTCAGATGGTTAGAGCGCACGCCTGATAAGCGTGAGGTCGATGGTTCGATTCCATTTGGGCCCACCAAAGCTTTTAATTTTTATTTGCGAATTAGATGCAAGTTATACAAGGAAAATGATGAGCAATGAGGAAACTATACATAAGTATGTTGACGAAATTGCAAAGAAATTTGACAAAGTAGAACGAAGCATATAAGAAGCAAAATTAGAAGCAATAGCACATTGAAAAATATATAGTAATATTCTTACAAATGCGAATTTTAATGAAAAATTAAAATGAGTAATAGGTAAACTAGAGTATTCAAAACACGAATACAATTTATGCCAAAAAAGAGAAAACCATAATGTCTTAGAATCATTTCAAAGAAAAATTAAGAATATTTAACTTTAGATGCAAGTAATACAAGGAAAATAATGAGTAATGAGGAGACTGTACACAAGTACGTTGACAAAATTACGAAGAAATTTGACGCAGTAGTACGAAGCAGATAATGTTAAAGAAGGTTAAGCTACTAAGAGCATAGGGTGAATGCCTAGGCACCAGAAGCCGAAGAAGGACGTAACAAGCTGCGAAAAGCCTCGGGGAGTTGCACATAAACTTTGATCCGGGGATATCCGAATGAGGAAACTCAGTCAGGAAAAAGAGCCTGACTATCCATACATGAGTAAAGTAGTGTATGAGAAGGGAACGTGGGGAACTGAAACATCTTAGTACCCACAGGAAAAGAAAGAAAAATCGATTTCTAGAGTAGTGGCGAGCGAAATAGAAAGAGCCCAAACCAGATAGAGTAATCTAACTGGGGTTCGGACTTCAAAATTGATTCAACGAAGCTAGTAGAAATGTTTAGGAAAAGCATACCATAGAAGGTGAAAGTCCTGTATATGAAAGTTAAGTTGACAAGGAAGTATCCAGAGTAGTACGAGACACGAGAAATCTCGTATGAATGCGCGGGGACCATCCCGTAAGGCTAAATACTAATTGGTGACCGATAGTGAACAAGTACCGTGAGGGAAAGGTAAAAAGAACCCCGGGAGGGGAGTGAAATAGAATCTGAAACCCTATGTTTACAAGCAGACAAAGCACGTTAAGGTGCGATGTCGTACTTTTTGTAGAACGGTCCAGCGAGTTATTGTGTATGGCAAGGTTAAGTACTAAGTAAGGTACGGAGCCGAAGCGAAAGCGAGTCTGAAAAGGGCGAATAAAGTCATGCATAAAAGACCCGAAACCGGGTGACCTATCCATGGTCAGGATGAAACCAGAGTAAAATCTGGCGGAGGTCCGAACTGATTGTCGTTAAAAAGGCACCGGATGAACTGTGGATAGCGGAGAAATTCCAATCGAACTCAGAGATAGCTGGTTCTCCTCGAAATA
>CATKDT010000027.1 GCA_949746675.1 uncultured Clostridia bacterium | reverse complement strand
ACAAAATACAAATATATAAAATTAAATGCAGTAACATCAGGTGTAGGAGACATAAAGAACGCAATAGAAGAAGCGCAAAATCCATTGTTAAATCCATCAGGAAAATGCATTTTATTTATTGATGAGATACATAGATTTAACAAATTGCAACAAGATGCACTATTACCATTTGTTGAAAATGGAACAGTGATATTAATAGGAGCCACTACTGAAAATCCTTATTTTGAGGTAAACAAAGCTTTAATATCAAGAAGTATGGTATTTCATTTAAAACAGCTGACAGATGAAAATATATTTACTATTCTAAAAAGAGCCTTAACAGCAGAAAACGGACTAAAAGACTATAGTATAAGCATAGATGATGACACACTATTAAAGATTGCTCAAAGCGCCAATGGAGATGTAAGAACAGCATTAAATACCTTAGAAGTTGCAGTACTTACAACACCAGTTGAAAAAGATGGATATATTACAATAACCGATGATATAGCCAAAGATTGTGTTCAAACAAGAAAGGCAATGTTTGATAAAAGTGGAGATTCTCATTATGACAATATTAGCGCATTTATTAAATCAATGCGTGGTTCAGATCCTGATGCAACTATATTTTATTTAGCACGAGCACTAAATGCAGGAGAAGACCCAATGTTTATAGCAAGAAGAATAGTAATACAAGCTGCTGAAGACGTTGGACTTGCTAATCCTAATGCCCTTATTGTAGCAAACTCTGCTATGCAAGCAGTTGCAATGGTAGGAATGCCAGAGGCAAAGCTAATCTTAGCAGAAGCGGCAGTCTATAATGCAGTATCAAAAAAATCAAATGCAACATACATAGCAATAAATAAAGCTTTAGAAGATGTTGCAAATACCGACACAGGAACAATTCCTATGCATATTAGGAATGCACCAGCAGAAGGAATGCAAAAAGAGGGATATGGAGTAGGATACAAATATCCACATGACTTTGAAAAGCATTGGGTAGAGCAACAATACTTACCTGATAAAATGAAAGGAACAAAATATTTTATACCAGATGATAATATAGACGAAAGCAATTTTCAAGAAAAGAAATAAAAAATATAAATTAAAATGAAGTAACAAATAATGTAAATCAGTTATTTCATTTTAATTTTTATATTTATTAAGAAAAAACTTAGAATAAATTATTAAATAAAAAGTATATGCATAAAAAACAATTAAAAAGAAACACTAAACAAAACTAAGACTTTTTAAAAATGAATTAAGAAAACATTATCTAAAATTTATAAAGTTACATAAAGAAGGAGAAAATTATGCTAAATGTTTTGTCTGGAACAATCTCAGGAATAGTAAGTGGAATGGGAATAGGTGGAGGAGCAATACTAATAACTATATTAGTATGTTTCCAAAATGTAGACCAAAAAGTAGCACAAGCAACAAATCTATTATTTTTTATTCCAACATCAATTATAGCAACTATTATAAACATAAAAAACAAAAGAATACATTATAAGCAAGCAATACTTATATCAATTGCAGGTTGTATAGGATCTGCTGCTGGTGCTTTCGTAGCAACAAAAGTGGATACTAACATACTAAAAAAAGCCTTTGGAGTATTTTTAATTTTAATAGCCATTTATGAATTATATTTATGGATAAAAAAATACAAAAAATAGATAATAGTAATAAACAAAACATTAATTAAAGGAATAAAAAAATTAAGAAACAAAACAGAATAAGAATTAAATAACAAGGCATAATAATATAAAAGTTTACATTATTGTTGTAATAAATTGCAATATATTAACATTAAAAGGCTATAAAAAACATAACAAATTATAATATATTGATAAAAAACTCATACAACTATTGTAAGAAAAAATTATTTTATTAGGAGGTTATTATGAAATTTGTAAAAGGAATGGTAACAGGAATGGTAATATGTGCTGGAGCTGCAGCTTTATATGCTGAGTGTTGTAACATGGACACAAACAAGATGATGAAAAAAGGCAAAAAGATGATGAAGAAATTAGGAATATAAAGAGCATATAATATGTAAATATGTATGGTTTTACTTACATATTTACAAGAAAGACGGCATCCCTATATTAGGGACGCCGTCTTTGCCACTTTGTGTTTTACCTGTTAGTTATAGTTCCAATAAAACTGTCGAGTTCTTTGTCAGAAGGGAAGATAAGTGAAAAAGAAACTGTTACTAAGGAAGAGTTTGCTGGATGATACGTATCCTGAATAGGAATTCCTCTAAACTCGCTTGCTTTTTCAATTATTTCCACAGCATTCTGGAGAAGAACAAATTCACGATCCTTTGCTGGAGTTGTGCCTGTTGCTTCTATGATAGGAAGAATGCCTTTCCGCCTGATATTCCAATAGAATGGAACAATAAACATTGTAAAAACCTCTTTTCAAAATGTGTTAGATATATTATACTACAAAATTCGATAAATTACAAGTTTTTACCATAAATAAAAAATCCCTAATAAATATAATAATCAATTTTGCAATTAGAAAAGATTAATAGCAATTTAGAAAAAAATCTAAATACCTATTGACAAATGAAAAATAATAATGATATAATCTATTTAGATATATATCTAAATACTAAAAAATAAGAACACCTAAAAGGAAGGAATAAATTTATATGGGAATGTCAGAAACATTAAAAGCCATAAGCGATCCAGTAAGAAGAGAAATACTAGAACTATTAAAAGATGGAAGAAAAACAGCAGGGGAGATATCAAGTCAGTTTAATTTAACAGGAGCAACAGTATCATATCATTTATCAAACTTAAAAAAAGCAAATTTAATAACCGAAACAAAGCAAAAGAACTTCATATTTTACGAACTAAACAGTTCAGTATTTGAAGACGTTTTAGTATGGATTTATAAGTTAGGAGGAAATAAAAAATGAAAAATAAGAACACATTAATTTTAAGTGTAATTGTATGTTTATTACCTATGGTATTAGGAATTACACTTTATAATAAGCTACCAGAACAGATGCCTATTCACTTTACAATAAATGACATACCAGATAACTATGCACCAAAGAACTTTGTATTATTTGGAATACCTATAATTATGGCTATCGTACAAGCAATATGTATCATATTTACAACTAAAAAAGTAAAAAATAATGAAAAACCAAAAATTCTAAAAATAATGGAATGGTTCATACCAATTATAACAGTATTAATATATACAATTATGATAGAAGTGCCACTTGGAAGCACAGTATATGTTGGAAAAAGCATCTTATTAATATTAGGAATATTATTTATGATTATAGGAAACTATATGCCTAAAATGAACTATGCAATAGCAGAAACTATGATTCACCCAAAGCCTAAAAATGAAAAGTCATTTAGAAAAATGACAAAAACTATGGGATACTCATTTATTACAATTGGAGTAGTAATGATTATACTTATTATGTTTGTATAAAACAGACGAAAAACAACGGTGCTTAAATGCACCGCTGTTTATATATTTACGATAAATGATATTTTACTAAAAATGGTGCACCCAGAGGGATTCGAACCCCCTTCTGCAAGTTCGTAGCCTGCCATTCTATCCAATTAGACTATGGGTGCATGCAATATTAACATTGATTATTATACATTAAAATCTTTCCAAATTCAATACTTTGCCAAAATATTTTTATCATATCTATATGTAATGCCATATTATTAGAATAACTACTATAATTACCTAAGTAATATATTGTTAAAACAATTTTAATATACATATTATAATTCTATAAAGAGAGTAAGATTAATCATTCTTATTTTCAGGCAAATAAGAATAATGTTCGTTAACTTTAAGCTTCAAACGTTCATCACTCATATTATAACTAAGAATTAGATCTTCAATACTATCAGGTAATAACTTTCTTAATGAAGAAGTATATTTTTCACCACTTTCAGGGATTTCATACGAAACAACTTCATCATTTTCAAACATAAACTTATATATCATAGAACTACCAGAACTAGAGACAAGGGTATTATCATTAACAAAATAAGATTGATCTAAAATCCATATATACGCATATTTTACCTTTTTCTTTTCCTCAACACCAAAACCTTGAAAGTCAGTAAACACTTGGAAGTCGTCTTTATTATTATCTGGATTTCCATTAGTTTTTTCATTAACAATAAAAGAAATAGCCTTATTATACAAATATTCATTATCAGTTAACCAGACAGTCTTCGGCTTTTTAGATAAAATAGCAATAATCAAAATCAATAAAATAGATAATAAAACAATTAAAAACAACAAAACTTTTTTCTTATTCATTCTCATGGCCTCCATATCCAAAATAATTAAACTAATTATAATATATAGTAAAAAAATTTTCAACGCCAAAGAAAAAGTATATGCAATTTTGCAAAGTAAAAGCAAGATATAAAACAAAAATATAATAATCATTGAAAAAATATCTTAAGTATGTTACTATAAAAAAGTTATAAAAATGCCAACAAAAACAATAGATAAAAACGTCTAAATATTTGAATGATAAAACTATTTATAGGAATTTAAAGCTATGGAAAATAGGAATAAGGAATTACATATTATCTTTGAGGGAATAGCGAATAAAGATGAAAAAGTATTTAATAAACTATATAATGAGTACAAAAGTCTAGTATATGCTATTGTATTTTCTATGCTTAAAAATATAGAAGACAGTGAAGAGGTAGTGCAAATAATATTTACAAAAATGTGGAACATAAAAAAAGAAAATCTTCCATACAGTAACGAAACAGCCTGGTTATATAATGTAGCAAAAAATGAAACGATAAATTATATAAGGAAACAAAAACATACAATAAATATAGAGGACTTATATTATATAAATGAAGAAAATGAAGAAATAGAAAATATAATAGATACAGAATACTATAATAATATACTTTCAAAATTAAACACAGAGGAAAAGGAAATAGTATCATTAAAAATATTATCAAATCTATCATTTAAAGAAATCTCACAAATATTAGATACTCCAATGGGTACTATACAATGGAAATATTATAAATCACTGCACACACTTAAAATGTTAATGAGTAATCTAACAATGTTTATACTAACATTTACATTATATATAAAGCAAAAATCTTCAATAAAAAAACTAGAACAGAAAAATGAAGAAAAATTAAAAGAAAAAGATGAAGAAAGCCAATCGCAAGTTTCAAATCAAGAAAATACTTCAAATGATAGATTAAGTTCAAGTATAAGAGAAAATGAGGACAAGACATTAAAGGAAAATATAACAGACGAGCAAAAATCTTTAAGTAAACAAGAAAATATGATAGAACAAAAAGGAGAAAATGAAACAAAGTATTCATCTGAAAACAAAATAGAGGATATAGAAGAAACAGAAAAAAGCCAAAATGAGATAGAAAGTGATATATTAAATGAAACAATAGAAAACGTAATTGTCGAAATAGAAAATAATACGAAACAACAAAATAATTCCTTAATCTACATTTCTAGTATTTTCTTTATAATAACAACAGTATTTTTTGTAATATGGGTAAAACAAATAAGACAAAAATTTACAAAATAAATACAAATTAACAAAAGTATATACAAAAAGATATATAGACAAAAGATAACTATATATCTACTAAAATGACATTATCTCCTATACATTTTATTTTATCCCATGTAATAACAATATCAGTATTAGCTGAAAGAAAACTGAAAGGTTTGGAAGAGCCGTGGAACAATAATAGAAGTAATACTTCCACTTTTCAAATCAGCGCATACATCTTGCACATATCCTAAACGTCTACCATCATTGATACTAATAACCTCTTTATGTCTAAAATCCATTCCTTTCTGAGCCATATTAAACTTTATTTCCTTTCTAAGGCATATGTAGAAATGAAAGATTTATAAAGTCTTTCAAACTATTTGGCCTTAATCTTTTTATAAATTAATATACTTTTACTATACAATTATATATAAATATATTGTAGTAAAACTAAAAATATAACAAAAATATGAGGGGACTTAAATTAAAGTATTAAAAGCTAATATTTAACTAATACATTAATTTTAAATACCCTCAAATCTATATAAAATAAAGAAGGAAAACAAAATTTGAAATTATTATATGGTAGTAGCAGATAAGTTTATTGAATTTAAAATATAAACATTATAATAAAACTAAATGTAACTTCTTTTAATATGATCAATAGCACTTTTTTCTAATCTTGAAACTTGAGCTTGAGAAATTCCAATTTCATCAGCAACTTCCATTTGAGTTTTACAATCAAAAAAACGTTTCTTAACAATTTCTTTTTCACGTTTTGACAATTTTTTCATAGCTTCAGCTATAGCAATAGAATCTGTCCATCTTTCATCAGTATCTTTTTTATCACTGATCTGATCCATAACATACAAATTATCAGAACTATCATTTCCACGAATAGAATCTTGAAGAGAAATAGGATCTTGAATAGCATCTAAACTCATAGCTACATCTTCTTTAGAAACACCAAGTTCTTTAGCAATTTGTTCAATAGTAGGATCAACTTGTGTTTTTTTAGTAAGTTGATCTCTAACCATAAGGGACTTATAAGCTAAATCACGAACAGATCTACTAACTCTAATAGGATTATTATCTCTAATATAACGTCTAATTTCACCAATAATCATAGGAACAGCATACGTAGAAAATTGAACATTTTGAGAAATATCAAAGTTATCAAGGGCTTTAATAAGCCCAATACATCCAATTTGAAAAAGATCATCAGCATTCTCGCTATGATTCCTAAATCGTTGAATTACACTAAGAACCAATTTCAAATTACAATTTATAAATTTCTGCCTAGCAACTAAATCTCCATTTTTTATTTTAATTAAAAGCTCGTCTTTTTCTTTATTTGACAGTACAGGCAATTTAGCAGTATTAACACCGCAAATTTCAACCTTATTAATCAAAAGTACCTCCTTAGAAGGTTAAATTAAAAAATACAATGATAGTAGATAAATATTGAAGTAAATAAAATAAGTATTAAAAATCATTTTACAAATGACATAAAATTCAATTAATCATAGTATTTACCAAAGTTTAAAAAAATATTACAAAAATATTTCAAAAATATTACGAAAAAGTATTGACTTAAGTTTAAAAAAGTGTTAATATTAATTCAGTAAGTTAGTTAAGCAGATACATAATTCACTTACATCATAACTAATTTTTTCTTTTGCCTCATTGATAAAAATCAACTATGAAAAAAATTAAAAAATTTTTAAAAAAGTGTTGACTTTTAAAAATAGGTATAGTATAATACAAAACGTTCACACAAAAGTGAACATAAAAATCAAAGTAAACAGTAATCGTTATACTTTGAAAAGTACATTGAAAAGTAAACAATGAATCTTTTGAGAAACCAATAAAAAAAGTTGAATGAATAATTCAACTTGCGGGGTAGTAAAGTACTACCAAAAAGAACAGATTATAATGAGTCAAAAACTCGTAAAATTTAAAATTGAGAGTTTGATCCTGGCTCAGGATAAACGCTGGCGGCGCACATAAGACATGCAAGTCGAACGAACTTAATCTTTAGTTTACTATAGAAGCGGTT
>CATKDT010000026.1 GCA_949746675.1 uncultured Clostridia bacterium | reverse complement strand
TCATTTAACATTCCTATACTTAAAACTAAATATTATCTACTATATCACTAATTGACCTAAAAACAAAACTCTTTATACCAAAATTACGTGCAGCTAGAACATTTCTTTCCTTGTCATCAAAAAATACACACTCATCCTTATTTAACTTAAATCTATCAATCAACAATTTATATATATTAATATCTGGCTTAATAAAATGTTCTTTATATGAATAAATACCACCATCAAAAGTATTGTCAATATTAACCATACTATCTATATAATCATATCCATCTTTGGTGATATTTGTTAATAAATAAATTTTATAACCATCTTTTTTCAAATCCTTAATATAAGATAGATTTTTTTCCATTAAAGGAAACGTAATTGACAAATTATTATTATTTAAAATATAACTAATATCACTAAAATGAGGAGAGTTAAGTAAATTATCAACATGCTCTTGAACTGTTTTATATCCAAGTAAACAATCTCTAAAAGTAGAGCCATACGCAGTTTTATAAATCAAGTCACAATTCTTATTAAGAACATGCTCTATATTTCTCTTACTATCATCAAATAAGACTCCACCAACATCTAATATTATATTCTTAATTTCCATAAACAAAATACCTACAAAATCAAATTATTCTTTTTCATAAATTCCTATTTTAATCATGTAATTCATATAGCCACTATCAATTTTTTTCCATGTATCGACATTTTTATCAAGCTCAGCAATATCAAGACTAGCACCTTCAAGCTCTTCATAAGAATTAATAATATAATCTCTAAAAATAGGAGGATAATTTCTAGAAAGAACCCTAGCTAAATCAAAATACTTATTACCAAAGCCAGAAAATCCAAAATCAATAACAGCAGCAATATGATTATTATTATCAAGAATAACATTACTCAAATTAAGATCACCATGAACTAAGCATCTATTGCCAGAAAACTCAAAATTGTTAGACATCCAAAACTCTTTATCCTCATTAGAAACATGTTTATCCAAAAGCTCGGTAATAAAGTCATTAAGCTCTAGACCAATATTATCAATAGAAAAAATCTCACTTTTATCAAATTTCACATTATGAATTTCAAACATAAACTTAGCAAGTTCTTTGGAAATTCTTGAAATTTCTTCATTATTCATTTTCTCAAGTCTTTCAGCAAGTGAAGCACCTTCAAACTCCTTGTGAATAGAAAATGGTCTTCCATTATCGTAAGCAAGTTTTAAATCAACAGTTTGGAATGAAGTTTTACCATTAATAAAACTAGCAAACTGATAATCTTTAACAATAGTTCTAATCCAAAATTCATCCCTAGGAAACCTAAGATAATAATTACCATTATCAGCAGTAACTCTATAAACGATGTTAGTCCAACCTGTATATATTGGTTTAATGGAAGATATTAAAGAAACACCCATAACATCCTTCAAAGATTTATCTATTATATTTTCAAAATTTTCATCAATTACAAAAAAATTATTAACCATAGTAACTCCTTTACTAAAATTTTAACTATAGTATCACTTATAAAAAAAATAGTCAATAAGAGAAAAAGTGTAAGATAAAATAAAATTAACATAATATCTGGAAAAGTATTGACAAATTGTAAAAATATGTTATAATATAATTGTATGATAACGTGATTATTCAAAATAATCAAATGGAGGAAAAATATGGAAGAAAACAATAACGATAAAGTAGTTGGAATGGCTGATAAATTTTTAGAATTAAAGGCAGAAACAAACAAACTAATAGAAAGTGACCAAGAAGTAATAGATGGTTGCAAAAATCTAATAAATGAATGTAACGAAATTTTAAATTCTTAATTTAAAAATAGAAGGGAGAATTAAAAATGGCTAATGAACCAAAATTAAATCAAGAACAAAGAATAACAATAGCACAATTACAAGCAATTGAAGGAACATATTCAGGACTAAGAACAAGTTTTGAAACTGCAAAAGCAGACACAAGAGCAAGTAAAGCTCAGTATAATAGACTTTCAGCAGAGGTTGAAGAACTAATATCTGAAATTGAAGAAGAAGAAAATGAAGCTCAAAGACAAGCTCTTAGAGCTGAATTAGCTAGTAAGAAAAAAGACCTAGAAGAATTGGGAATACAAACATCAGTAACAAAAGCAAAAAAGGACCAATTAAAGAAAAATATTGATCAAAGTATAGAAGAAATGAAAGAACTTCCTGGAGTTAGAGAAGCAATTCAAGAAATAGTAGAAAAAAGATATGATACAGAGATAAAAAGACTTGAGAGAGAAGAAAAAGGACAAACAGAAGACAAAGAAAATATGAAGAAAATTCAAGACCTTACTGATGAAAGCAAAACAGATAATGCACAAGAAATCAGTGATAATTTCAAAGACATGCTAGATGCTAGAAATGAAATAAAGAAAGCAGAAGCAAAAATAAATGAAGTAGAGACAAAATTAGCAACAGAAACAGATGCTACAAAAATAAATAATTTAAATCAACAAAAAGCTGATGCAACAGCAGCAAAAACAACTGCAAAAACAAAATATCAAACAGCAAAAACAAAATTTATAGCCTTATCAAAAGATGCTGATGTAGAATTTGAAGATAGAGACGTTGATCATATAGTTGCAGTAGTTAATGATGGAATGAAAAGAAGAAGAAATAGAGAAAATGATTACGACCTTGAAAAAGTACTAAAAAAGCAAATAGCAAAAAACGACAAAAGCATACAATCATTACAAGCTCAAAAAGCAGAATACATACAAGGAAAAGCTGCAATTCACCAAGAACGTGAAGGAGCAAGTCAAGAACAAGGTGCACCACAAGATAAAATAGAACAAGCTGTACAAGAAAGACAACAATCATTACAAGAGCAAGAAAAACTTCACTGGTGGAATTTTATAAAAAAACATAGAAGAAAAAAAGAAATAGAACAATATAGAGAAGATTTATTAAAACAAGAACCAACACCAGAAGAACAAGCAAGACAACAAGCAGAAAATGATAGAGCACATAAAGCATTTGTTAAAGAATTACAACAAAATGCAACAATTGATTCTATCGTAAATAGAGAAATGAGAGAAACTAGAGACAGAGCAGCAGATGCAAGACGTAGTTTTGAGGAAAATGATAGATAATAACAAAAAGACTGTGAGAATAATCCCACAGTCTTTTGATTGTTATAATTGTAAAGTTAGTTATATTTAAGTCACAATAATTATTAGATGTAAAAACTATTAAATTCGACAAAGTTATAAAAATATCATAAAGAGAAAAAACGCATATTTTGACTGAAAAAATACGACAAAAATAAGCAAAAAATCTTGACAATGAATAGCAAAAATGTTAAAATAGAACTGTTAAATTATCCAAAGAATTTAACGGTTTTATTTTAATTCTAGGAAAACTAGAAATTAAAAGTTTTATATATAGGAGGTGAAATTTAAGTGCCAACAATTAATCAATTAGTAAGAAAAGGAAGACAAACTTCAAAAGCAAAATCTAAGTCTCCAGCTTTACAACATGGATTTAACTCAATGAAAAGCAGACAAACTAATGCTAGATCTCCACAAAAAAGAGGAGTATGTACAGTTGTAAAAACAGTTACACCTAAGAAACCAAACTCAGCATTAAGAAAAGTTGCCAGAGTTAGACTTTCAAATGGATATGAAGTAACATCTTACATTCCAGGCATTGGACACAATCTACAAGAACATAGTGTTGTTCTAATTAGAGGTGGAAGAGTAAAAGACTTACCTGGTGTTAGATATCATATCATTAGAGGAACATTAGATACTGCAGGCGTTAAAGACAGAATGCAAGCAAGATCTAAATATGGAGCAAAGAAACCTAAAAAATAATAGGTAATTAGCTTAAAGCAAGGCTTTTAGTACTTAAGAGCCACATAGTGCAATAAATTGATAATTAAGTTTGGACTTAAATTTGAAATAAATTGCATTATACGGAGAAAATTTTTGAATAGAAGTCTGTAAATTTGTCTACATATTTCAACATTAAAAGTTGAAAAGTGATAAAAAATTGACAAATTATTTAACACGGATTTAGTAAAAGATTTATCTCAGAGTACCATAATTTTATAAAGGAGGGAAGAATAGTGCCAAGAAAAGGATATATAGCAAAAAGAGACGTATTACCAGACCCAATATATAACAGTAAGATAGTTACAAAACTAATCAATAATGTTATGTTAGATGGTAAGAAAACAGTTGCACAAAGAATAGTATATGATGCTTTTGACATAATAAAAGAAAAATCAGGAAAAGAAGCAATCGAAGTATTTGAAGAAGCATTAAATAACGTAATGCCAGTTCTTGAAGTAAAAGCAAGAAGAGTTGGTGGTGCAACATACCAAGTTCCACTAGAAATTAGACCAGAAAGAAGACAAACTTTAGGTTTAAGATGGCTAGTATTATATGCTAGAAAAAGAAATGAAAAAACAATGTGCGAAAAACTAGCAGCTGAAATAATGGACGCAGTTGAAGGAAACGGTGGAGCATTTAAGAAGAAAGAAGATATGCACAAGATGGCAGAAGCTAATAAAGCATTTGCTCACTATAAATTCTAGAATTTTTTATGAAAAGCTACGAATTACGTCGTTATTTTCTTCAAAAATTTTTCGATATACACTAGTATTATCTCAAAATTTTTTGAAAATATATAGTACTTCTTGCTTTTGATAAAAAATTTACTGCAGGATAAAATATAGAAGGGAGATAAAATAGATGGCAGGAAGAGAGTTTCCTTTAGAGAGAACAAGAAATATAGGAATAATGGCCCATATAGATGCTGGAAAAACTACAACAACTGAAAGAATACTTTTCTATACTGGAAGAACTCACAAAATAGGTGAAGTTCATGACGGTCAAGCTACAATGGACTGGATGGCCCAAGAGCAAGAGAGAGGTATAACAATAACTTCAGCTGCAACAACTTGTATATGGAATAATCATAGAATAAATATAATTGATACACCAGGACACGTTGACTTTACAGTAGAAGTTGAAAGATCATTAAGAGTACTTGATGGTTCAGTTCTAGTTTTAGCAGCAAAAGGTGGAGTTCAACCACAATCAGAAACAGTTTGGAGACAAGCTGATAAATATAAAGTACCAAGAATGGCATATGTAAACAAAATGGACGTAACGGGTGCTGACTTCTATGACTGTGTTGAACAAATGAAAGATAGATTAGGATGTAATCCAGTTCCAATCCAATTACCAATAGGAAAAGAAGATGAATTCCAAGGAATTGTAGATCTAATCAAAATGAAAGCCTTCATCCAAAAAGATGAAGATCAAGGAAAAGACATAACAGAAATAGATATACCAGCAGATATGGTAGAAGATGCTAATAAATACAGAGCTGCAATGCTTGAAGCTGCTGCTGAGCAAGATGACGAATTAATGATGAAATACTTAGATGGAGGAGAACTTACAACAGAAGAAATTAAACTTGGGTTAAGAAAAGGAACAATTTCAAACGCAGTAGTTCCAGTGGTTTGTGGATCATCATACAAAAACAAAGGTGTACAAGAATTACTAGACGCAATAGTTGACTACTTACCAGCACCAATTGATATCGAAGATGTTAAAGGTGTTGATGAAGCAGGAAATGATGTAACTAGAAAGACATCTGATACAGAACCATTCTCAGCATTAGCATTCAAAATAATGACAGACCCATTTGTTGGAAAACTTTGCTTCTTTAGAGTATATTCAGGAACTTGCGATACAGGTTCAACTGTCCTAAATGCAACAAAGGACAAGAAGGATAGAATAGGAAGAATACTTCTAATGCATGCAAACCATAGACAAGATATTGAAAAAGTATATGCTGGTGATATTGCAGCAGCAGTAGGTTTAAAAGATGTATCAACAGGAGATACTCTATGTGACTTAGATCACCCAGTAATACTAGAATCAATGGAATTCCCAGAACCAGTTATTGATATAGCTATAGAGCCTA
Source organism: uncultured Clostridia bacterium (assembly GCA_949746675.1). Lineage (GTDB taxonomy): Bacteria > Bacillota > Clostridia > TANB77 > CAG-508 > CAG-793. The sequence goes on along the minus strand of CATKDT010000026.1, from coordinate 1,333 downwards.
AAGATAAAGCAAATAGTGAAAAACTAGGAGTTGCTTTAGGAAAACTAGCTGAAGAAGATCCAACATTCAAAACATGGACAGACAAAGACTCAGGACAAACAATTATAGCAGGAATGGGTGAATTACACCTTGACATTATAGTTGATAGATTGAAAAGAGAATTTAAAGTTGAATGTACTGAAGGTAAACCACAAGTTTCATACAAAGAAACAATTAGAAACAAAGTACATGTTCAAGGAAAATTTGTTCGTCAATCAGGTGGACATGGTCAATATGGTGATGTATGGTTTGATATGGAACCACTAGAACCAGGCTCAGGAATACAATTTGAAAACAAGATCGTTGGTGGTGCAGTACCAAAAGAATACATCAAACCAGTTGAAGAAGGTATGAGAGAAGCTGCATTATCAGGAATACTTGCTGGATATCCAGTAATAGATTTCAAATGTACATTAGTTGATGGTTCATACCATGAAGTTGACTCATCAGAAATGGCATTCAAAGTAGCAGCTTCAATGGCATTCAAAGAAGGATGTAAACAAGCAAAATCAGTTCTACTAGAGCCAATAATGAGAGTTGAAGTAACAGTTCCAGAAGAATACATGGGAGACGTTATAGGAGATATAAACTCAAGACGTGGTAGAATGGAAGGAATGGAAGCTAGAGCAGGAAACCAAATAGTAAGAGGATTTATTCCATTATCTGAAATGTTTGGTTATGCAACAGACTTACGTTCAAAGACACAAGGTAGAGGAACATATGCTATGGAACCTTCACACTATGAAGAAGTTCCAAAATCAGTTCTTGATACAATAGTTGCTTCAAAAGCAAAGAAAGAGAACTAATAAAAAGCATTAAAAATAGAAATGCAATTTATAATAGAAATATAATAAATTAAAATAACACTTGCAATTTATTAGAAAATAGTATAAAATAAAATTGCTATAAAAATGTTATTAATATTTAAAAATTAATAAAAATGCTTTGAAAAGAACTCAAAGCGAGAAATAGGAGGAATTTAAAATGGCTAAAGAGAAATTTGTTAGAAATAAGCCACATGTAAACATTGGTACAATTGGTCACGTTGACCATGGTAAAACAACAACAACAGCAGCTATTACAAAATGGTTAAGCTTACAAGGTAAAGCTCAATTCGAAGACTATGCTGCAATTGATAGTGCTCCAGAAGAAAAAGCAAGAGGAATCACAATCAACACAGCACACGTAGAATATGAAACAGAAAACAGACACTATGCACACGTTGACTGTCCAGGTCACGCTGACTATGTAAAGAACATGATAACAGGTGCAGCACAAATGGATGGAGCTATAT
>CATKDT010000025.1 GCA_949746675.1 uncultured Clostridia bacterium | reverse complement strand
TTTTTAAATAACGAATTTAAATAATTTTCAAATTGGAATTGTCACTTTAAATACTGTAAAGTTATCCTTATAAAACACTTCTATTTTTCCGTTATATTTTTCTACAGTAGATTTTGCAATAGCTAATCCCAAACCATATCTTTTCTCATCTCTATTTCTTGATTTATCAATACGATAAAATCTTTCGAATATCTTTTCTCTTTCTTCTTCTGGAATTGGATTTCCCATATTCTTTACTTCTAACATAATTTCATTCTTCTCTTTTTTTAGATTTATTACTACTTCTTTTTTTGCTTTTGTGTGTTTAATCGCATTATCTGTTAAAGTAGATACAATATGTTCTATATCTTCTTTATTCCCATTCATTATAATATCATTATCAATGTTATTTTTAATGATTATCTGTTTTTCATATGCCATACTTTCAAACATTGATAATATGATTTCTACTTCATTTGAAAGATTTAGTTGTTTATATTCTTTTATCTCATCTATATTTTCTATTTTGGTAAGTAATAGTAATTCATTAATTAGTATATTCATACTGTCCGTTTCATTTTGAATATACTTTATCCATTTATTTGTTCCACATTTATTTTCTAATACATCTGCATTTGCTTCTATTACAGCAAGTGGTGTTTTTAATTCATGTGAAGCATCTGATATAAATTGCTTTTGCTTTTCAAAAGTTTCTTCTACTGGTTTTACAATCATTTTAGACAATCTCTTTGCTAATTCATAAATAGCAATAATAGAAATAGCAGATATGATAATGGAAACTATAAATATTGTTTTTATATGAGTAATTGCATTTTCATTTTCCATTAAAGTAATTCTTACTGTATCTGGATTTAACCTTCTAGTTTTATATATATATTTTCCTATAATTCCTTTTTCAGTATTTTTCTTTGCTATTTTTAAAACATACTCATTTATCTTGTCGTCATCTATTGAAGTTGAACTTTGTATAATTTTAGAATTTTGTAGTAAGAAATTATATACTCCATCAATAGTAATCTCAGGTTTTATCTTGTAATCTTCTCCTCTACCTTCTGGACTTTTTATATGTTCTTCTCCAATAAACCTGTCCATCATAAAGTTAGTTGTATCGATTGTATTATTATAATTTAAAATAGCAAATAATATAATTATTCCTAATATTATGGTAGATAGTGATAACATTATTAGTAGAAATATCCTTTGATTTAATTTCTTAATCATTTTCTTTCACTTTCCTTCCCTAAGTTTGAAAAATATGCTGATTATTTTTCAAATTCTTCCTCCAATTTATAGCCTATACCTCGTACTGCCTTTATTTTTACTTTTGATTTTAGAAGCTTTAATTTTTTTCTTAAAAATGATACATAAACCTCTACATTATTATATTCTGTCTCACTGTTATATCCCCATATTTTATTTGCTAACATTTCTCGATTAACTATACTATTTTTATTCAATAATAATATTTCTAGTAAATTTAATTCTTTTCCATTAATTGCAATTTCAGTGTCATTAACACACATTTTACCCGTAGTTAAATTTAGCTTCAAGTCGCTATATTCTAATATGTGTGTATCGTTTACATTAGTCTTTCTTTTCAATATTACTTTTACTCTGGCAACTAATTCTCTTGTATGGAATGGTTTTGTAATGTAATCATCGGCTCCATTTTCTAATCCATTTAGTTTATTAGACATTTCTGACTTTGCTGTAAGCATTATGACTGGTGTATCTATCTTTTCATCTCTTAAATTTGTTAATATCTCAAATCCATCTTTTTTAGGTAACATTACATCTAACAAAATCAAATCATATACATTTGTTAAAGCCTCATTTTCTCCGTCCTCTCCATTTGTTATTATATTAACTTGAAATTTCTCTTTCTTTAATGTTTCTGCTATGGCATCAGCTAGACTATATTCATCTTCAATTATTAAAATTTTCATATTATCACCTTTTTATATTATAAACTTTATACCTTGAAATTTTATTGAATTTTTAGTCAATCTGTATAAGCAATCCTATCTTGTGCTATACTTTGAATTTCCATCGCCCATTTTAGCCACTTTTCCATAATATAATCTTCTCCATATATTGCAATTTCTTGAGATGATTATACCACACATTATAGCAATTTTCAATTTTCCACAAAATGAGAGACTATTGGTAGCCTCTCATTCTTATATATATTTTTAAAATTCTTTACTTTTATATATTTTATTTGATATTAAATATGAAATACTTAAGAATATTGCAGAAAATATCGGAATTATTATAGGTAAATAGCTATCTAATGTATTTACCATATTTATAAAATAAGTCATATCTACACATTTTGCAATTAAAGCTCCTATTCCAGCTATTCCAAATATTAATGTAAATAATATTGTTCTTCCATTTGTAGCTCCAAATTTAAAAATTATTGGATAAAGTAGAGAAATTATAATAACAACTGACAACATTGTTCCCATCAATGATGATAGATTTTCATCTAAATTTATGTTATTTGTTTTTATGTAGTTAACTCCTACACCTATAACCAAAGCAAATATACCTAAAATAATTGTTAAAATTATTGAAGCTACATATTTTGCTCTAACTACATTTTTTCGTCCATCTGGCAAGGTTACTGCATAAGAGTTCCAATTATTAAAATCATCATAGCTGAATGTTGATATAAATAACATTACTCCAATTAGTGGAACTATAAATGTAACATCAAATGTGCCTTGAACTACTAGCATTATATATATTGCAAATATAAGTATCATTGATTTTGCATTTGCCTTTATAAGTAAAAAGTCCTTTTTTATTAAACCTAACATATCTTTTCCCCCTTAATTATTAATACCATTAAATCTTCAAGTGTAATTTTGTCTATTACACAATTATGATATTTTTTACTTACTTGTTCTTTATCCTCAACTAATATTTCATAAGCATATTTTGTTTTCTTATATGCGATAATATCTTTTTTATCAATATTTGAGAAATAATCAATATCACATTTTAATATTCCATAGTTATCAATTATTTCATCTCTTGATTTTTGTAATACTTTTTTTCCATTATCAATAAATATAATTTCATCTGCTATATGTTCTAAATCACTTGTTATATGAGTTGATAAAATAATCGAATGTTCTTCATCTTCTATAAATTTTTGGAATATCTCTAATACTTCGGATCTAACAACTGGATCTAATCCACTTGTTGGCTCATCTAATATTAATAATTTTGGTTTATGAGCTAAAGCTGTGACAATTTCTAATTTCTTTCTCATTCCTTTTGACATTGATTTTAGAGGTTTGTTA
>CATKDT010000024.1 GCA_949746675.1 uncultured Clostridia bacterium | reverse complement strand
TATGAAAACGGAAATAGAACAATAGATGTAACTTTTGGAGAAGATTACAACATAAAGAAAATAAGAAAGGAGATATAAATACATGAGAAGTGGTTTTTTCAACAGTGAAATAATTGGATATGATGATGAAAATATGCCAGTATTTGATAGAGCTGAAGAAGCTTCTTTTTTTGCAAAGTACTTTAGCCAATTTATTTCAAATGGTGTATTTCCTAATCCTTCAACTAATTTGCAAGTATTAGCAACAGAAGGTATGAACGTAAAAGTTGATATTGGTGTGTGCTACATAAATGGATATATGGGATGGGCGGAAACACCAGAAATATTTGAAATAGAAGAAAGCGACTTACAAGCAAGAATTGATAGGATAGTTGCAAGACTAGATTTTGTAGATAAAAGTATAAATTTATTTGTAAAAAAAGGGACAGCTCAAGGAAATCCAATTGCTCCAGAATTGCAACGAGATTATGATATATACGAAATTGGTTTAGCAGATATTAGAGTAAATGCGAACGCAATAGAAATTACACAAGCAAATATAACAGACCTAAGACTAAATACTGAATTATGCGGAATAGTAGCAAATCAATTACAGCATGTAGATACAACTACAATTTTTAATCAGTACCTGGACTGGTTAAAACGAGTGATGCAAGAAGGGGAAGAAAAACTAACAAAAGCTGAAGAGGAATTTGAAAAGAACTTTAATACTTGGTTTCAAACAGTTCAAAACGTATTATCTGGAGATGTTGCAGGTAATTTATTTAACTTAATCAACACCAAAGCTGACAAGAAAAAAACTTGGAACATTACAATAGACAATGAGTGGACAGGCGATACAGCACCATACACAAAAACAGTGCAAATTCAAGGAATACTTGCTACAGATGAAGCGAATATCTATCCAGTTTGGTCCAATACTCTTGAAACAAGGCAAATTGAGAGAGAATAATATTCAAAAATAAGTTTAGTAAATTCAGTAGATGGAAGTATAACGCTGACTTGTGACGAAGACAAGCCTTCAACAACACTTAATTTAAGAGTGGAGGTGATGTACTAATATGCAAGCTAATTTATTAGGACAAAATGGGACTGTTGGAAGTTCAGCAGGATTAAATGTGTTTGCACAATTACAAGAGCCAAGCAAAAAAGATGGTATTTGGATTAAGACAGAAGAAACAATTGTTAATGAGAATAAAACGTTACCCGAAATATCAAAGTATAAATTTGATAATGTAGAAATACGAAATACTATATTAAAAAATCAATTTAAACCAATAGTACCTATCCCATATAATTTTTATAATTATTTAACTGATGGTAATTTTGGGACAGCTGTAGCCACAAAAAAAGCTATATATTTTTTGGGCAGTGTTTCCAATTATACAAAAGCAACTGAATATAATTTGATAACAAACGAATACATTAATTTAAATAATATACCTTATAGTTTTCATAATGGTTCTGCTGTTGTTGTAGGAAATTATATATATTTATTTGGTTTACAATTAAACAACTCATATAATGTAGCTTATAAATATAATATTCTTACTGATGAATATACTCCAATAAAAAATATTCCTATCAGTTTTCAGAATGGTTCAGTTGTCGCGATAGATAATAATATATACATATTTAGCGGAACAAAAGCCTATAAGTATGATATAACAACAAATGAATATGTGCAACTAGCGAATATACCATATAGTTTTAAAGGAGATGCTGTAGCAATAGGTAATAGTATTTATTTGTTTGGTAGTGATAATAGTTCTTTTAATAAAAATGCATATGAATACAATCCAACAGCTGATACATATACAAAGCTAGCAGATATACCTTTTCTTTTTAAAAAATATAATAGTTCGGCAGTAGCAACAAATACAGAAGAAATTTATTTATTTTTAGCTAATGATTTATATAGATATAATACAACCACTAACACATACGAAATATTAACAGAAATACCATCAAATTTGTATAATAAAATAGCAGTTTTAATTGATGACTTTGCGTATTTATTTGGTGTAGAGGGTAATAGTAACAATACACAATATGCATATAAATATTCATTAATGAATACAAAAAATAAAACTATATTAATAAAATCAGTAGAAATAGGAATTTATAATACTAAATTATCAACAAACGTCACTATCAATATTGGACAAGCAAAAATTTATGACAATAACGAACTAAAAGACTACCCTTGTTACTGGCGGAGATGGTATAAAGTGGAATTTAATAGTTTAAAACTGTATTAAAAGATATTTAGAAAGGAAATTAATATTATGAAAGAATATAAGGGTTATCAATATAAAAAAGAAGGTGATACTTGGACAGTGCTTACAAAAGAAGGGAAATCCTGGGTGGTAGAAATCCCATCGGAAGAAGCAGCAAAAGTACAAATTGACAATATTGTAGCAAGTGAAACAACTTCTCAAAATGAAAAATCAGAAATAGAACAATTAAAACAAAAAGATGCAGAACTAGAAGCACAAATAACAGAACTACAACTTGCAATGGTAGAAAACGATATGGAGGTGTAGTATGGCAAAAGCAAAGATATGGTTTAGGTTAATTCAAAAAGGATTAAAAACAATAGAAGATGTACCAACAAAATACAAAAAAGAAGTTGAAAAGTTATTAAACAATAAATAATAAAAGTTCATAGAAATATGAGCTTTTGGGAAAGGAGGGAGCCTTGAAAGTAGAAATATCAATAGACAGAAGCTGTGTACGTGAGAAATCAACTTTGGGCACACAACAAGAAAACAAGTTTGAAAAACTAGAGTTTACATTCCCAGAAGAAATAAAAGACTACACAAAAACAATAGAATTTCAAACACCAGATGACAAATTTATAGATAAAATAGAAAATGACGAATACATAATAAAGAACAATATATCAAAATATGAATGCGTACAAGTTCAAATAATTGCAATAAAAGAAGACAAAGTTTTTAAATCCAAAATATTTGATTTATATTTCTACAAATCTATAAATGCAACAGAAGAAATACCAGATGAACAACCAGACTTAATACACAAAATGATTTTAGATATTGAAAACATAAAAAACGATATAAATAATTTTAGTAGTTATGATGATACAGAGTTACAAAATAAAATAACTCAATTAGAAAAAGAAAATGCATTACTAAAGAGAGACTTAGAAGCAAATCAAATAACAGAAACAGTTGAAGGCGAAAGTTTAGCACTAACAGATAGCTCAAGTGCAAGATTAGTTGATTTTGGAATTGAAGGGAATAGTGAGCAGGCAACTAGAAGTGGAAAGAATAGGTTATATTTAACTAAAAAAGAGACAGGCACTAAAAATAGTGTTGATTATACAATAGATGGAACAAAAATAACGTTGAATGGAACTACAACAAAAACAACTGATATTTATTTTGAAGGTAATTGGGGAAGTACAAACCAAAATGATAAAAGATTTTTAAAAGCAGGAACATACACTTTTTCTTGTACAGGAGCTAAGAATAATAATAGATTTAGTGCTGATATATATCAAAATACAACAAATGTTATATCTTTAGCTTACAAAGATGTTCAAACCAAAACTTTAAGCGAAGACACTTATTATTCAATCTTTTATATAAGCATTCCAGTAAATAAAACATTTAATAATGAAACATTTGAATTTCAATTAGAAGAAGGCTCAACAGCAACAGATTATGAGGAATATGGAGCAAGTCCTTCACCAGATTATCCAAGTGAAATAAAAAGTTGTGGAGATAGTGGAAATATTGATTTAGTTAAATCTAATAAAAACCTACTAAAATTAACTTCATCGGCAAAAGAAGAAACAAGATATGGAATAAAAATAACAATAGCTGAAGATGGTTTGATAACATTGAATGGAACAGCAATAGCTGATATATGGCCAGATTTAGTATGGGGAATAAATAATAATACTATAGAACATAACAAGTGTAAATATTATTTTCCTAAAACATTAACAAATGTTACTTTTTATATGAAAATTGTAGGAGGTGCCAGTTCAAAAGTATTACCTATTACTATAAGATTTAATGACCTTGTTTCGACTGATAATAATGATATACAAATAAGTAATAAAAAAGATAAAGTAACTAAAAGTGGGAATTTGAATGGAATAAATAGAGCATACATAACAATATTTAAAGATACTGTTTTTAACAATTTCAAGTTTTATTTACAATTAGAAGAAGGAGATACAGCAACAGATTATATAGAACATCAAGAACAAAACTACACAGTTCCAGTTCAAAAACCATTTAGAGCAATAGGAGATGTAAGAGATAGATTTGTAAAACAAGATGGTAAAAGGTATGAGGAACATAAGATAAAAAGAATAAACAGCTATAATAATGAAGAAATTACAACTGCATATATGTCAAATATAGGAGAGCTAAGCACAGGAGCAGTAGTAGATTATGTCTTGGAAACATCAGAACTAATCGAATGTACAGCAGAACAATGTAGAATACTAGATGAAATAGAAAACAGCGACAACTATAAAGAATTAACATATATATATTCAACAGACGAAGTACAACCAAATTTAAAAGCAACATATAGTAAAGACTTAAACGCAGAAAACAAAAGACTAGAAAATAGAATAGTAGCAATTGAAGAGCTATTAAGCACACAACAAACAAGTGCATTATTACTAGACAACTTGCAAAATGATTTAGAAAGAGAGGTAAATAATTTATGAACATAGTAACATTATTAGAAAATCTTATTACGAAAAGATTTTACAAAAATCAAGAAGATATTGAAAACAAACTAACAATCTTCTTTGCAATGGACAAAATAAATGACACAGACTATAGTAATTTAGTACTAAAAACAAGGGAAGTATATCAGCCAACAACAGAAACAGAACCAAAAACAGAGCCAGAGATTGCTGAGGACAAACCAGTAGAAGAAACTACAGAAAGTGAGGAATAATGTATGCCAGAAGACTTAGATGTAAAACTAGCACATCTTGAAGAACGAGAAAAGTCTAACACACGCAGATTAGATGAGCACGATAAAGAATTAACAGAACTCAAAAAAACCTACTCTATAATGGAACAAATGAATTACAGAGTAGGAGAAGTAGAAAAGTCGGTTGATAAAATAGACAAAAAATTAGACGAAAAACAGGAAGAAAAAGGCAAAAAGTGGGACAAGTTAATAGATTATATATTTTACTTTTTTGTAGCAGGAGTTTTAGCACTTTTAGCTTATAAATTAGGATTTAAGTAGAAAGGAAGATACTATGAAAAAAGCGTTTGAGGATGTAAAAAGTTTTGTAACAATACTGTTTGCTGTTGCATTAGTTGCATTACTGTTTATAGCAGTTTTTAAATCAGAGAATATATTTGAAACAGTATTCTTATTATTTACAAACTTATGCACAGCGGTATTTACATACTTTTTTACAAAAAAGAAAAATAATGATGAAAAAGAAGAAAAATAAATAGTTCTCAGCAGATAGTACTGCAGAGAATGCAGAGTTTTTTCTGCAGAAAGGATAAATAAATGAATATTATAAAAACGAATTTTAATTATAGAGCAATGACACCAAGAGCATTAGCCCAAATTAATAGAATAATATTGCATCATGCTGCAGCAGTAAATTGTAGTGCCGATGACATACACAGATGGCATCTAAATAAGGGGTGGTCAGGCATTGGATATAATTTCCTAGTTAGAAAAGATGGCTCAGTGTATGAATGTAGACCTATGCAGTATGTACCAGCACATGCAACAGGACATAATACATATTCAATCGGTATTTGTTTTGAAGGAAATTTTGAAGTAGAAACAATGTCAGAAGCACAAATGAAAGCAGGAGCAGAGCTAGTAGCATATTTAAAAGAAAAATACAATATATCATTAGTACAGAAACACAAAGATGTACAATCTACAGCATGTCCAGGAGCAAATTTCCCATTTAATGAAATTGTTAATGGACAAGTTCCAACACACACAGAAACAACACAGAATAAGATTTTAGACATTTTTCACGATGGAAAGATAAATTGTATATATGATATACAAGAATACCTTAATAACAAATATGGAGCAAATTTAATATTAGACAACATATATGGACCTGAAACACACAAAGCACTTGTTAAAGCACTACAACACGAATTAAATGTACAATATAATAAAGGATTAGTAGAAGATGGAATATTTGGAACTAATACATATAATGCATGTGTTACTGTTAGAAAAGGTGCAAGCGGTAATATTACAATGTTAATCCAAATGGCTTTATTTATTAAAGGCTATAATTTAGATATGGACAAGCAATTTGGAAATGATACAGAAAGTAAAGTAAAAGACTTTCAAAGCAAAAATGGAGTAGCAATTGATGGAGTTGTTGGAAAGAACACATTCAAAAAATTATTGGAATAAAATAATTATATAATTGACAAATTTCGACAAAAGAAATTAAGAAAGTATGTTATAATAAAATAAGAGAGATAGTAAAATAAATGATTTTTTGCTCAAACTATCTCTCTTTTTGAATATAAATAGGAATAATTTCATTTGACAAAACTGTTTTATATGACATAATAATTTAAGTTTTTTATGAATAAATATTCGGGTAATTTTCGGGTAATATATATAAAAAACGTGTAAAAATAATATAAAAACAATATAAAATCTAAGAGAATAAAAAGCCATAAAGCATAGATATATCAATGATTACAAGGACTTATGAAAAAACAAAATATTCCCGTTATCTGCTCCACAAATAAGACAAAGAGAGCTATTTTGTAGCTCTCTTTGATACTTGTTATAATACAGGAAATTACTAAAAATTATGTACTG
>CATKDT010000023.1 GCA_949746675.1 uncultured Clostridia bacterium | reverse complement strand
TTTTATTTATTTCAGCTATTATAGCTTCCTCTGATATCTGATATGTTTTTGATATTTTGTCAACATATACTTCTCTTTCAATAGTATTATTTACTTCTGCTAAAATTTTTGCAATTTCATTTAAGAACTTTATTTTATCATTTACATTTTCAAGGTTTAATTCTTGTTTTAAAACTTTAACTTTGTATTCCACTATTGAAATACTTTCATCCATACATCTTATAAATCTTTCAGGTCCATATTTTAGTACAAATTCATCTGGATCCTTAGCACCGCTTATTTGTAATACTCTAATATCAACTCCCATATTTTTAAGTATTGCCATTGCTCTTATTATTGCATTTTGCCCTGCTCCATCTGAATCATATCCAAGTATTACCTGTTCACTATTTTTACGTAAAAGCCTAGCTTGATTGTCTGTTAATGCTGTTCCTAATGATGCTACTACATTTGTTATTCCTCTTTGATAAAGTGATATTGCATCCATATATCCTTCTACAACTAAAATACGTTTTAGTGTTCCTGGTGACTGCCTTTTAGCAACATTTAGTCCAAATAAATGTCTTCCTTTACTATATACAATATTTTCAGGAGAATTGATATATTTTGGATTATGTTTATCCTTTGGGACATTGTCATTTAAACGTCTTCCTCCAAATGCAATAACTCTGTTTCTTACATCTTGTATTGGAAACATTATTCTGTTTCTAAACTTATCATATAATTCTCCTGTTGTCGATTTTCCAATAAGACTTGATGCAAGCATGCTTTTTTCATTAAAACCCTTTTGTTTTAGATATGTCAATAAACCATTATTACTTCCTGCATATCCTATCAAAAATGACTTTAATGTATTATCCCCTAATTTTCTTTGTTTTATGTATACTTGTGCTTCTTTTGACATAGGTTTATATAAGTTTTGATGAAAATATTCTGCTGATGCTTTATTTATTTTGTATACTTCTTCTTTTAATTTCTCCTTTTCTTCATCTACTGTTCCTGATACTGTTGGAAGTTTTATTCCTGCTCTTTCAGCTAATATTTTTATACTTTCATAAAAATTTACATCTTCTGTTTTCATTATGAAATGAAAAACATTTCCTCCAACACCACATCCAAAGCAGTGAAATATTTGTTTATCAGGAGATACTGAAAATGATGGTGATTTTTCATTATGAAATGGACATAAACCCATGTAGTTTCGTCCACTTCTTTTCAAAGTAACATATTGTGAAATTACGTCTACTATATCATTATGATTTCTTACTTCTTCTAATATTTCATCACTATATAACAATTTACCTCACCTTTCTTTTCTCATAGTATAATATTCGACAAAAGTTAACTAAATCCTTCTATTTTTCAAAATTATGTAAATCTATATAGACATAAAATAATCGTTGACCAAATGTTTTGATATTTATGAAGTATGTATTTACTGCATAAATGTCTTGTCTTTGTAACAACGATTATGTATTTTTATTATTAATATATTAATTCTATTAAACAAATTAATATTTTTATAAACTAGTTGTTCCTGTGTCATTAAAAGGCACAAATTTATTGACTGCACTTTGTTTTAAGTCAATTCGTGCTTCTATTGGAACTTTATATTCCTTATAAGACATATTTATTTTGTTATCAACCAGTTCTTCTATTTCTGTTTGTGATGCATGTTCTGCTAATACTAATTCACTTACTAAAATTAGCTTTGCATTATTAAGCATTTTCTTTTCACCAGTTGATAAAGTACCTTTTTCTTTTTGTTTAAAGCTTAAGTTTCTAACAACATCTGCTACTTCAAATATATCTCCTGTTTTCATTTTATCAAGATTATCTCTGTATCGTTTATTCCAGTTGTCTGACATTTCTGTCTCATTTGCTTCTAGGACTTTTAAGACTTGACCTGCTTCTTGTTTATTTATTATATTTCTTACTCCCATAGCTTCAGCTTTGGCAGAAGGAACCATTACTTTTACTTCTCCTGGTAAATTGATAATATAATATTGCAAAGTCTCTCCTAATACTTCTTTTTCTTCTATTGCGTCGATTGTTCCTGCACCATGCATTGGATACACTATATTGTCGCCTATGTTAAACATTCGCTACTCTCCTTTCCAATTTATGGTCTATAGAGTATAATCGTCCTCTTTTTACCACATAAGTATTATATCACATTTTTAATTTTATGTAAAGAAATTTTCGAAATTTTTTATATCAATTTTCCTTTAATTGTACACTATTTAAATTTACATAATTTACTTGTAGTGTCTTTTACATTCTATCATAATTTATTTCTAAATGCTACTATTTTGCAGTTGAGCCAAATCCTCCTGTCCTTTCTCCCTCTGCTGTATCATCATCAGTTTTTAAGTACTTTTGAAATACTCCTTGTCCTATACATTCTCCTTTTTTTATTTCGACATCTTCATCTTTAATATTAAATACTGCAAACATAATTGCTCCATCATTATCAGGATTTCCATAATAATCTTTATCTATAATTCCTACACTATTTGCTAATACTAAACCTTTTTTCTTTGGCATAGAGCTTCTAACATATAAAGATAATACTTCATCATCTAACATATAAGATTTTACTCCTGTTTTTATAAGTGTTGGTGCCATTCCTGGTTTAAATGCTGGTATTATGCAATCTTCAGCTGCTTCAAAATCATATCCCGCTGAATATTTAGTTTTTCTTTCTGGTAATTTAATTCCCTTATCTTCAAATCCTTTTGCTATCTCAAATCCTCTTGTTTTCATATTTACTTTATTCCCTTCTTTGGCATAGATAGTTAAAAACTTTTAAAGTTCTTCATACTATTTACTCCTTTTATAATTTAGTCATATTGACCATTTCATTATATCATTGTTTTTATATTTTTTCTACATCCTTTAATATTTTTTGCTTATGCTTTTTAGTTTTTTATAGTTTCCACTTTATGTTCCTTAATTTTCTGCATAATTTTAGTTCTTACTCTTTGTAACATTATTTTATTTTTATCATATTATGTATTATGTTATTATATTAAAAGGAGTATATGATTTTTATCATAATATAAAATCTATGAATTTAACTGAATTACCAATTAACAATTTTGCTAATATTGTAAGTATTAACTGTGATAGTTCTTTGAAAAAACGTCTATTAGATTTAGGCTTAGTTCCTAACACTCGTATTTATAAGGCTTTTACTTCACCCTTTGGTGACCCTGTCGCTTATGAGTTTAGAGGTAATATTATAGCTATTAGAAAAAATGAAGCCAAGAATATAATTGTGACAACTAATTCTTAGCTATATATGGTATATGTGTAAATTGGCTTGCTTTTAATTATAATATTTCCTTTAATATGTAAAAAACTCATTTATTAATTATTTTGACATACTGTTATTTTTTTAATAAGTCTCTTTGTTCTTTATAATTAGGCATATATTTTCCAACCATTGCCCAAAAGTTTTTTGAATGGTTCATATATTTTAAATGGCATATTTCGTGTAATACAACATAGTCAATTACATTTCTATTATACATCATTAAGTCTTGGTTTATAGTAATTCTTTTAGTAGTTGAGCATGAGCCCCATGCTCCTTTCATTTTTTTTATTTTATATTCTTCTGGAGCTAATCCTACTAATTTTCTCATTTTTTCCATTGATATTTCAACTTCATTTTCTGCAATTTTGTAATACATTTTGTCTATCATAGTTTTTATTTTATCAGCATTATCTTCATCAGAAAAACTTATTGGTAATATTATTTCTATTTTTCCATTATCAACATTTAATATTGCACTATTAATATCTTTATAATATACATTTAGATAATATGTTTGCCCTAATATTTGATACTTTTCGCCATCTACATATTCTTTTGCTTTTCTTGGAGAGATTTTATATTCTTCGAGCTTTTTTGTTATCCATGCTTGTTTGCTTTCAACCACTTCTTGAATTTGGCTTGCAGTTACATACCAAGGTGCCTTTACTACTACCTCTCCATTTTGTATTGTTATATATAAATTCTTTACTTTTGCCTTACTTACAGTATATGCTATTGTTTTACTTTCATATTTTATTTTTCTCATAGTAGTTTCTCCTTTGCCTTGATTTTTCAAGGGTTTATCTGTTATATTATGTAACCTAATTCGTTCATTTGTTTCGTAAACCTTTGTTCGTTTTTTATTCTACATTTAATTTTTGAAAAAGTCAATACATTTTTTAAAATATTTTTAATTTTTTTATGATAAAATTTTGGAGATACTAGCTGTACTTCTATGTTACACTCAACATTTCCATTTATTACTGCACGTAAATCCAACCTTCCGTTTTTATCTTTTACATTATCATTTGACAGTTTTGTACTTTTATCAAGTTCTAACTTGTCTATTTTTATCTTTAGTATATCTTCTAAAAATGGCTTTGTTATTCTTTCTTTTCCTCGTGAAAATAAAGCGTGAAACACTACGTCATTTTTAGGTTTTAATAAACTTTTCTTTTGTTCTGTTATATTTGATTTTCTGGTAACATAAATTGTACCTCCTAGTTTGAATTTTATATTGCTAGACAGTAGAGTAAATAGTAGTTTGTTCATTAATATTTTAATTAGTATAGTTTTTGATATAAAATTTTTGAATTAATTTGTTTGATTTTAATATGTATTGAAGTTAATTTTTTATTTTATTCTTTTCTAGAATATAATAATTGATTATACTACAACTTTCTTAGTTTTGCAACAAAACTCGTTCGACAGTATAAGACAAAATATGTAGTTTGTATTTTAAATTCACAAATTAAAAATAGAATAGAATTGAGATCAATTCTACTCTATTTTTAGAATTCTATAAGTGATGCGTTACTCTCACATCTTTCATTAAATTATATTATAATTTCTTTACTCTGCAATTTTTTATATTATATTTGTAATGACAAATCCTAAGCATAACTTAATTTATAACAGTTTTCATAAAAATACTCAATTTAACCCACTCCTATTTTTTCAAATTTATCACCATTATTATCTATTCCCTCGATATACTGGTTTGTATTGCTAGAATAAAGAAGTTGTGGTTCGCCGATAAACTGGGTATTTCACAATTTCTTTCGTCCATTTAACATCATAATTGGCGGAGCCTTTGATGACTGATGTAACTCGATAAATCCTCTCATTGTTCCAAACAAAATACATTGGTGATTTGAATTCCTCGTTCCAGCTAGTGTTGTGAATAGGCTCTCCTTTCGTAATAATGTTTCCTGTTTTTAAATCTAATGTTGGCATATCCATATACAAATAAAGTGTAAGTCCACCAAACCACGAATCTTTTCTTTCTTCTCTGAGCTTATACTCAGCAGGAGATAAAAGAACAGATTTTTTCCAAACATATAGTTTAGTTCTTGCATTTGTCTCACTTTTAGAAACATTGCCCGATGTATCTATTACTTGCACATAACATTCTTTTTTCTCTGTCATTTCTGTTCCATTCCATATATATGATGCTGTACCTTCTTTTGTAGGTTGAGTGTCTACTTTTACACCATCTATATAAAATTCATATCTTGATATTCCACTTTTATTATCACTTGCTGTTGCTGTTAATGTGAATGAAGTTTCTGATACTGGTTTTGAATCTAATATTACTGTTGGAGCTTCATTATCCAAATTAAATCCTTCACTTACACACATAATTGTTTTTTGATTACTTCCTATTCCTATATTTAACAATACCCATAAATAGTATGTTCCTGTCATAGTGTCATCTCCACCAGTCACTACTCCATCATTTAGACAGTTTTGTGTAAATGCTGATGTTGCTGGCTCATTTACATTATCATCTTTTACCCATAAATACTTCATTCCTGTTATTGTTTCTGCTGTTTCTTCTACTGTTACCTTTGTTGTATGTTGTTTCTTCCATTCTGTGCTTCCATTTGGTGAAAAACTTACTGTTGGTATTATTCCTATTACTTCTACTGTTACACTTGCCATTAAATCTGCATATGCTTTTACTGTATATTTTCCATTTTTATTTACTTCAAAGTCCAATATTATTTCTGTTTGAGCTGTATCATATGTCTTTGTTTCTTTTTCTATTCTCTTTCCATCTAGCCATAATTCTATTCTTGTTATTCCTTTTGTTGTTTCTGTTGCTTTTACTTTAAATGTTGCTTTTCTTCCATTATCTATTAATGTTGGTCCACTTATTATCTCTACTGCTGGGAATATTAGTTTATCTGCTTTTCCTAGAGCTCTTCCTATTTTAGGTACACTTCTATCTAGTTCATAGGCATACCCTCCCACTATTGCTATATCTCCTTTTACGTCTGCACCTTCTATTTCGCTCTTTATTAATTCATCTAAG
>CATKDT010000022.1 GCA_949746675.1 uncultured Clostridia bacterium | reverse complement strand
TGTATATCAGCCATCACTTACAAGACTAGAAGCAAACTATTTATTAGGAAAATTAGATAAAACAATTGCAACATTCTCATTTGATGGAGAAGATGCAGGAAAAATAGTATTAGCAAGTCGTTTTGATAATGTAGGAGTTCGTTGGGATTATAGTCTAGATGGAAAACAAACCTGGCATGAGGTTTCATTTAGTGCAGATGAAGAACACAAACTACAATTAACAGAAAATGAAATCAAAACAATGACATCAGAAAATGATTTATATGTTCATATAGTTGGAGTAAACTATGATGAAGAAAATTTATATAAAATAGATATTCAAGAATCAGCAGGATTACCAGCAACATTATATGCAAATGATTGGGAAAATAAATTCATTGCATCAAATCCTATAATGGAATGGAAATATAGAGAGAATGATAACTGGACTTCTTATAGAGATAATGAACCAGATTTAACAGGAAATAAAACAGTAACAGTTAGAATGGGCGGAACAGGAGTTTGTTTGCCAAGTGCTTCGACAACATACACATTTACAGCAGACAATCAACCTGATACAAGAAAATATATACCAATATCACATTTATCAATACAAGCATATTCAACTCAATCGCAAGATGGTTCTAGACCATTCTATGCTCCAAATGCGATAGATGGAAATCTAAATACACTATGGCACACAGACTTTCAACAAAACGTTTTACAGCAATCAACAAAACCATTTTTAAGCATAAAAATAGATGAACCCAAAAATATATCAGCATTAGAATTTATCCAGAAAAAATATCCAGGAAGACCACAAGACCCAGACGACATCAAAAATGCAAGAGTATATGTGAGTATAAATGGGGAAACGTGGACTTTAGCTGGACAGATAGAAAACTGTGAAACATATGGCGAGCTATACAAAGTAAACTTTGAGAAACCAGTTTACGGACAATATGTAAAAATAGAGATGGATACAAAAAATATGTTTTCATCATTATCAATGGTAAACCTATATGAAGATACAACAATTGTAACACTAGCAACATTCTCATTTGACACAGGAAAACTTATGTTAACAAAGGAATTTGAGGGCACAAACTGGCAATATAGTTTAAATAGTGGAACAACTTGGAAAAATGGAAATGGAGATGAACATCAATTAACAACAGACGAATTAACAGAAATAAACGCAGAAGATAAAATTAAAATCCGTTTAATCACAGGAAACAAACAATCAACAATAGATATTCAAAATCAAGATGCCCCTGTCATAACAGCATATTTAAATGATTTGGAAAATAGACTAATAGGTATAGAAAATACATCAAATCTAGAATACAGACTAGAAGCGAACACTGGAAACACATCTCAAAATGCAAAAACTAAAACTTGGATATCTTATGATGAACTAGAGCCAGTAGTACCAGGAGATACAAAGCTTTTAATAAGAAAGAAAGCAAATAGCATATTAATGGCAAGTGAACCAATAGAATTCATATTTACTGAAGATAATCAACCAGCTACTGCAAAATATGTACCAATAAAACATTTATCAGTAACAAGTTTTTCATCAGAAGACACAGGAAGAAAAGAACTAGCAATCAATGCAATAGATGCAAATATTAACACATTGTGGCACAGCAACCACTCAGTACCAGACACTAATAGACATATTACAATAAAACTAGACGAACCAAGATACATATCAAAACTTCAATATGTAAAAAGATCACAATATCTATATGGAGTGTTAAAAGATGGTATAATATCAGTAAGTATGGATGGAGAAAATTGGGAAACAGTCGCAACAATAGAAAATCTATATAATCCAACAAATGCTGCAGAACTTAGAGAGAGTGAAGACACAAAAGATATTGCTTTTGACAAACTAGTTAAAGCACAATATATAAAACTACAATGCACAAAATCATGTGACTATGTAAATGGAAGTAAAAACGGAGTTCCATACGACTATTTCTTAGCAGCTACAATGTTAAATTTATTTGAAGACACAACAAAGATAGAAGCTCCAACAGCTGAGATAGAATATAGCATAATAGATAAAGAAACAAATCAAAAAGTAGTAGGAAAGAACCCAACAAACCAAAATGTTACAGCAACTTTAATAAATAAAAGTGAAAATATTACAATAACAAACAATGATGGAAAAGACACATATACATTCACAGAAAATGGAGAATTTACATTCAGATTTATTAATAGTAGAGGAATAGAAGGAACAGCCACAGCAAAAGTAGATTGGATAATAAAAACATTACCAACAGCAAAAATCACATATAGTACAACAAACTTAACAAATCAAGATGTAATAGCAACAATAACATTTGATAGAGAAGTTAGAATACTAGATGATGAAGGTACAGTAATTACAACAATTCCAAAAGGAGAGGAATATACATATACATTTACAGAAAACGGTTCACATGAAGTTAGATTTAAAGGACCATATGGAAATGAGGGAACAGCAACAGCAACTGTAAACTGGATAGATAAGACAGCACCAACACCAACAATCACATATAGTTCAACTAATAAAGAAAACAAACCTGTAACAGCAACAATAACATTTAACAAAGAAAATGTTACAGTAGAAGGTGGAAATACACATAGATTTACAGAAAACGGAGAATACACATTTAAATTTAGAGATGCAGCAGGAAACACAGGAGAAGCATTAGCAAAAGTTACTTGGATAGACAAAACATTACCAACAGCAAAAATCACATATAGTACAACAAACTTAACAAATCAAGACGTAATAGCAACAATAACATTTGATAGAGAAGTTAGAATATTAAATGATAATGATGAAATAATTACAACAATTCCTGAGGGAAGTGCTTACACATATACATTTACAGAAAATGGTTCACACAGTATCAGATTTAAAGGACCAGCAGGAAATGAAGGAGAAGCATTAGCAAAAGTAGACTGGATAGACAAAACAGCACCAGTTGGAAAAATAACATATTCTACAACAGACTTAACAAACAAAGACGTAACAGCAACAATAACATTTAATGAAGAAGTAACAATAACGAACAATGGTGGAAAAAATACATATACATTCCAAATGAACGGAGAATTCGAATTCCAATTTGTAGATAAAGCAGGAAATACAGGAACAGCAACAGCAGAAGTAGAATGGATTGACAAAAGAGAGATAACAGCAACAATAACATATGATATAAATGAATTAACAAACAAAGATGTAACAGCAACAATAACTTTTGACAAAGAAAATGTTGTTGTAGAAGGTGGAAATACACACACATTCACAGAAAACGGAATACACGAATTCGTATATGTAGGACCAGCAGGAAACACAGGAAAAGCAATAGCAGAAGTAACTTGGATAGACAAGATACCTCCAGCAGCAACAGTAACATACAGCACAACAGAACAAACAGAAGGACCAGTAATAGCAACAGTAACATTTGATGAAGGTGGTGTTACAATAGTAGACAAAGATGGTAATGAAATTCAAAACGGAAATACACACACATTTACAAAAAATGGAACACACACATTCTATTACAAAGGACCTTTAGGAAATTTAGGAACAGCAGATGCAAAAGTAACTTGGATAAAAGAAAAAGAACCAAGTACAGAAATATTCTCTACAAAGTACAAGATTGAAGAAAACATTATATATAATATATTACCAGACACAACATTCAGTGAATTCAAGAAAAATGTGACAACAAACAAAACATTAATAATTATTAATAAAGAAAATAAAATACTACAAGATACTGATGTCATTACAACAGGAATGACAGTAAAAGTAGGAAATGACAAAGAATTCACAGCTATTGTTTTAGGTGATACAGACAGTGATGGAGAGATAACAATTAATGACCTTGCACAATTAAAGTTACATATACTAGAGATAACACCTCTAACAGACATTTACTGTAAAGCAGCTGATATGGATGGAGATAGAGAAATAACATTAAATGATCTTGCACAAATGAAATTAGTAATGCTAGAAAAAATGACTATTGAAGAAGTTATTGAAGGTCAAGAAAATAATCCAGCTATTGAGGCAGTTACTACAAATCAACAAAATAGAGCAACTAAAAGAGATTAATAAAAAAGTCGGTAGAATTTATATTCTACTGACTTTTCTGTATATAAATTTACTATATACTATTTTATGATAACAGCTTTTATAAGCATTTTCAAAATCTAACCTTTGTATTTTCCTGAATTTCCTTAATCTTACTATACTCATTTTTTAGAATATTTAAAAACACAGGTGCAATCTTAGGGTCAAACTGAGTTCCAGAACATTTTTCAATCTCTTCAATAACAACTTCTAAAGGAAGAGCATTTCTATAACTTCTCTTAGAAGTCATAGCATCAAAAGTATCAGCAATAGCTGTGATTCTAGCAAACAATGGAATATCTTCGCCAGAAAGTTGAGAAGGATATCCTCTACCATCAAATCTCTCATGATGATGCAAAACAATAGGAATAATATTCTTAAACATGGTAACATCACCTAAGATATGAGCACCAATAGAAGGATGATTTTTAATTTGTGAATATTCCTCATCATCCAATTTAGCTTCTTTCAAAAGAATACTATCAGGAATACCAATCTTACCAATATCGTGGAATAAACCACCAATTTTCAAAGTATGTAAATCCTCATCACTAAGATTAAGAGCCTTACCAATTAAAATAGAATATTCTGAAACTCTATCTGAATGACCTCTAGTATATAAATCCTTAGCCTCAACAGTTTGACGCAAAATGCCAATGGTATCAAGATAAGCTTTCTCAAGTTCATCATTTTTAGCTTGTAACTCATCACTAATTTCATTAATTCTATGCATTTGCTCAACAGACTTAAGTCCAGACTCTATCAAAAGCAAAAGCTGATTAAGCTCATTACTTTTTTCACAATAACCTTGAATATCAAGCCTTTTCAAAGTTTCAAGAGGTGGGGCTAAATCCTTATGACCAGTAAGTAATAAAATATATAAACTACTGTCAAATTCCCTAATTTTCTCCACAACTTGGTCACCATGCAAAGGGTCCATAATAAAATCAAGTAAAAGTAAATCATAGTGGTCAGTCTTTAATTTTTCAATTGCTTCAAGTGGATTAGTATAGCAATCAAGTCCATAACCAGCACGTTGAAGAACAACCTTTAAAGAATCAAGAATTCCAGCATCATCGTCAACAGCCATAATCTTATACGGCATCGTAACAGTCTCTTGTTGGTATTTTCTCATAATATATCCTCACAATCTAATCGCCATAAAGCGACATAATAATTATTAATGTATATAAATTTTATAAAATCTGCAAATATATCTAATCATTCTTAGGCAATACAATATTAAATGTCGTACCCTCATTAGGAGTAGTAGTAAAATTTAAATCACCATTAAAATGTCCTTTTATAGTAGAATATGACATAAATAATCCCAGACCAGTACCCTTATGTCCTTTAGTAGTAATCATTTTGCTAAATAGTTTTTCTTGGACATCTTTAGGAATACCAGAGCCATAATCTCTAACAGATATAACTATATTATTATCTTTTTGCGAAATAGTCAAGTCAATAGACTGATTTTGTTTATCACCATAAGCCTGAATAGCATTAGAAATTAGATTATTAATAACCTGAACTAAGCTATTTATATTACCCTGCAAAGCAGTATTTTTATCAATTTTACAATCAATATTTAAAGTAGTAAGCGAGCTTTTAAGTTCATGCTTCATTAAAATATTAACATTATTAAGCAATTCCTCAATCTTAAAACGTTGCAAAGAATTATCATTAAAACTAACAGTTTGCCCTTTAACAGCAGTAATAACATCTGACATATAAGAATCATATGAATTAACTTTAACAATCCACTCCTTCATTTCACTAGCAATTTGATGGTGGTCATCTTTAGTAACTTCGCTATCATCAATAGACTCATCATATTCAGTAACCAAATCTTGCAAACCCTCCATAGCTCCAGCAATCGACATAATAGGAGTTTTCAAGTTATGAGCAATACCACCAATCATCTGACCTAGAGTCGCTAAACGCTCACGCTCCATAAGTATATTTTGATTATTTTTAATAGTTTCCATATCCTTAATATGTTGAGTAGTATCTTTAAACAAAATTAATATACCAACACACTTATAATCAGAAACAAGACTACTAATTTCAATATTAAAGTACCTAGATTTATCTGCAAGATATG
>CATKDT010000021.1 GCA_949746675.1 uncultured Clostridia bacterium | reverse complement strand
TGATCCGTTTCTGATTATTGGATATCCTCCTGTTGCACAGGCTGGGGTTCCACGTCTTTTATCAAAATGTACCCAAGTTGGTGTTAAGTTTTGTGGTTCTACATATGACCATAATCCTGATGTTCTTGCACTGTTGTATAATGCATTTCTATTTTCTGGTGTTAATGCTTGCCCTGCATCAAATGCAGTTCCAGCATAGTGTTGTGATTGATTAGCGTGCCCACCTTCATATGGTCTTTTGAATGCAAATCCTACTGGGATAGGCTTTCCATATATATACCTTTGACTATTCCATGCTGTCATTACATTTCTTTCTGTCCATAGTAGTGGGCTTTTACTTGAGCCTCTAAATTCTCTTACTTTTAGTGTTCCGTTTGTGTTGTAAGGCATTGGTTCTTCCTCACCTCTATAATATGTTTCCATTCGGTTTGTACTATTGTTATATACTTTTATTTTTGCCATAAAATTTTGTATGACTTTGTCATACTCTCCTTTCTTTTTGTGTTAGGCTTATTTTGTAATTTTTTGTCGATATCGTTTATTACATTTATAACCTTATACTACATTTTATGACATTATTCTATTATTTGTTATTTTTAAATTGAGTTATTATCCATTTCATTATTTCTGTTTTTATTGATATATATTCTTCTCTGCTATACTGCATGTTTGCAATACAATATCTTCTATTTGCAATATGCGAACAAAACATGCACTCATGTAAAGAGTTTGCATCTTGTATAAAAAATGAATTGCTAATTTTTGCTGAACATATAACATTATAGCTATTTGAACAGTTATTTGAGTCATCTACTCTAATTGCATAACTGCATCCCTCACTTCTTTGGCATGCAATAATATATTCTGAATTTGCACACCCATCTGCAAATATTGTATTTTTACACTTTCTGCAATCTTGACTTCTATATACATTTTCACAATTATATATTGTATCACTTTTTGATACATTTAGGCTATCATATATTCTTTCTGTCGTTGTATAGTTTATTTTGTCCCACAGTTTTATAATATCGTCTAATGATGTAATTGGTCGCTTTTGTACTATCCAGCCTTTGTACTCATCATATTTTTGCATATTTCCTTGTGTTATATATTTGTTTGAATTTATTGATGATGCCCACGTTTCCACTCCTGTTATTGCATCTATTACTTTATTAGGTAGTCTTATATCAAATGCACATTCCGTTAAGAGCTGATTAATTGTTAGTGGACATTGCATTTCAAAAACTTCCATAAAAATTTCATTTATGACTGTTTGACATTGTTTATCATTCATTTTTTGCTCCTATCTATATAATATTTGTTGTATTGTGTTGTTGTCGAATTTTGTATATTAATTTCTTTAACTATTATTTCCTATATTTATTATTTTTCTTGACGCTGATTGTTTACTCATTATATCTTTTAATGTGTTTTTTGTATCTATACTAAATATGTTTTTATTCTCATTTTGGTTTTGTTTTATATTGTTACTTATTTGTCGATTTTTGTCTATAGTTTTTCTTTTTTCTCTTGGAATTGCTATAAAATCGGTTGTTTTTCCTTTTACTGCTGAATATAGCTTTCCGTTTTTTCCTATTCTTGCTATACATTCTCGGTCTTCTAATTCAGTTAATATTTTTATTCTGTTTATATGTGTGTTCTTTACTGCAACTTCCATTTTTATATTGTTCTCTAGCAACATTGCATCTGCTCTTGACACTCTGAATATAAAGTAATTTACTACGTTTGTGAATATTGCTTTTTGCAAGTCATTACTAATTTGTTCAAAGTATTGTCCAGCTAAAACAAGTGATAAATTATACTTTCTTGCTTCTGATAAAAATCTATTAATTATTGGATTTTCAATTACTGCAACCTCGTCTATTACTAGTATTATGTGTTTATCAAATGTATGCGATTGTACTAACTGTAGTATTGATTGCATTGTAAAACCTGCTATTGTTTTTGTGATATTTAATCCCAACGCCATTTGATCTAATGATATTATTGTTGTAAAGTTTTCTTCAATTTCATCTTTTATACTTTTTACATTGTTATTGTTATTAAATGCTGGTAGTAACTGCATTTCGTCTATGAATGCTATTATTGGTGCTATTGCTTCCTGGTATGATTTTGTTTTTAATTCATTAAAGTCTACTCTAAAGAATTCTGCTATATTAACTGGTATATCCGCTTCTACTTCTCTTAAAATCTTATTTCTGTATTCTATTTCTGTAAGTAGTTTTCTTAAATTCACTAAATCAAATTCTCTTTTAGCTAACAGCAAATGGATACTATATCTTAAAACTCTTTCTAGTTTTGAATTGTATCTGTCTGAGATTATATTTTTTAGTATTGATATTATTGATTCTGTATTTGCAAGTATATCTTTTGCATTGTTTATAAATAAATTTATGCTGTCTTCTTGAGTTTTAAAGTCAACTACATTTGTGTTAGGTAAACCACCTATATCGTCTTCTATTGAACTATGTGGGTCTATTATGACTATTTTATAATTGTTTTTGTTATATGTATCATTCAACAAATTTTTTATTAATACACTTATCAGCTTTGACTTGCCTGTTCCACTTGCTCCTATTACTATTGAGTGTCTTGCAAAGTCATAATCAGTATGTTTTAGATATAACTTTTCTTGTAAATATGGAAATACGTCTACTTCTAATAATGATTTTTTACTATCTCCATTTAATAAATTTATTGTCTTTTTGGTCTCTAAATATCTTGCTTGTTCTTTTTGATAAAAAAATCTGGTGTGTATTTTGAAATCTATACTAACTAAATTAAAAATTGAAAAATTAAAAAAGGCTTTCTTTTTGATTATCATGTTGTTTTCTGTTTTTAAGTAAAGTTTTGTTGTCGAAAGATAGTAATTACGTTTATATGGATAAAAAGTAATTTTAATGTTTTTTAATTTTTCTTTTTTTTTAGATTCTAGTTTGTCATATATATCTAATATAGTTTTATCATTTGATTTTAATATATATGGAAGACTTGGTTTTGATTTTTCTTTTAATTTTATGTCTGTTTTCTTTAATAAAAAACTCCCTTCTTCTCCTATTATTGTTGGAAGTATTCGTTTTGTTTCGACAAAATATCTTATATAATTGTTCTCTATGTTTATCCATAATTTCCAACTTTTAAATATTCCATTTATTCTTGATATTTTGTTAAATAATGATAGCCATTCTTCTCCATTTACTTGTTCTGATGTTAAATAGATTTCAAATAAATTATTTTTCATATCTAATTGCCGAGTAGCTATTCTCAGCTTTTCCTCCTTTTTATATTACCTCTATTTTATTTTAACACTTTTGCATATAAAAAAACTGATTTTTTCGTTTTGAAAAAAGTCAGTCTTTATCGATATACTAATAGTTTTTTTATATGACTATTGTTTTTTATGTTTTTACTTTATTGTTTTATTCGTTAGTACAAATTTAATCTTCTATTGGTACTAAAAAGTCTGTAATATTATCATGATAATATTCAATCTCTGGTAAGTCTTTGAAGTTATATTTTGCAATTGGTAAAAATTCTTCATAAAATGTTTCTGATATTTCTTGTATTTCTTCTGCATTTTGTGAATTTATTCTTATCGCTATCCATTTACTTTTGGGAATTGTTTTTTCTATCATTTTAGGTATTGGCTCATAATATAGAACCCAATATGATTTTACTTCTGTTCTTTCTTTATCATGATATTCAACCAAAGCATATGGTGCTTCTCCATATTTTTTCATATTTTCATAATAAAATCTTGGGGCATCTTCTTTTATTTTTTTGTCATCAGTAAGTATATATGTTCCATATAAGTGTATTTCTTCTTTTTCTATTATCTTATAGTCAATGTTTTTGTTAGGTTCATAACTTTCATTGAAGTGTAATTTTGTATACATTTTTAGCTTTTCTGGATTTTTCTTTACTTCACTTGGTTTGATACCATGAAATTTTTCAAATGCTCTTGAAAATGCGGTTGGACTAGTATATTGATATTTTATTGCAATATTAATTATTTTTTCTTTTTCTAAATATATTTCTTGTCCTGCATTTGATAGTCTTCTATTTCGTATGTATTCTGTAAATGTTACATTTGAAATTACAGCAAATATTCTTTGAAAAGTATATTCATTCATTCCTACCATTCTTGAAATTACTTTTTGTTCTATGTTTTCTTCTAAATGATTTTCGACATATTCTATTATTTTATTTAATTCACTATAAATATTCACTTGTTTTTCTCCTATTTTTTTAATATTATCATACTTTTTGTCGAAAATAAAGTTTTTGTATAGAGTTTTTGAAAAATTAAATTTTATTATTGTTTACTACTTTGTATTATTCTTTTTATAATATTATTAATAATTTTTTGCATGTTATTTTGTATAGTTTTTCTTATTTTGTTAAAAATATTATTATATTAATCTAGAAAGGAATATTTTATTATGGCAAATTTAAGTCAAGTTGAATTACAATATTTAAGACAGTTTGTTGGTAGTGCTTGTACATGCAATACTAAATTAACTGATTATGCTAATGCTGCTGTTGACCCACAAGTAAAGCAATTATTTACAAAAGCTGCTCAAGATAGTTTAAATACTAAACAGACTTTAATGACTTTTTTACAAAATTAATTTTGGAAGGTTAGTTTAGAAGATTTTATCCTTCATTACTACATATATAGTTTGGAGGAATTTCATATCTTTTATATTAATATAGCCTTCAAGAAAGGAATGAATTTTATGGACGAAAAGACAATGGTAAATGATGTTTTAAGTGATGTTAAATCTAGTCTTGCTTGTTATGAAACGGCAATCACTGAAACTGAGAATATGGCTCTTAGACAAGTTTTTCAACAATTAAGAGATGATAGCGAAAGTTTTCAATATGAACTTTTTAAAGTTGCTAATGCTAAAAATTATTATCAACCTGCTAGTCCTGCTGATATTAGCGAGATTCAAAAGGTTAAGACTGAATTAGAGAACTGCTAGAATACAACTATCCCATAATCATTTGATTTTGCAAATGGTTATGGGATTTTTATAATATTAATAATTTTCTATAAAGCAAATAAAATGTTTTTATATATCTTACCTGTATTTTTTAATGTTACACATGTATATTAATAATACTATTTTATTACAGAAAATCACGTAATAACATTTGATCTACCTATTACTTAGCCAATTCCTATGTATTCATACTTATTTCCATTTTTGTCTAAACCGATTAGTATACATATCTTTGTCAGCACTAAATATACTTTGAGGTGTTCCCCATTTACCTTCAATAACTATTTGTTCATAACAATCATTCCCTGTTACTCCATAATAAGCTCCATTCCAAGCTTCCTTTGTTGCCCTAAAGCAGAAATATCTTGCTCCAGACCAGGATCTTATGATATACTTACCAATAAGTTTATTCGTATTATTATGTACATTCGATACATACCCAGCTGGATCTTCTAACTTTCCAGTCAATGGATCCATTTCGGGTAGTTCTGTCCAATATGGAAGTGGCGCACCCTCTCCAAAGTATGAGCTACCAGTTCCAGTATATTTTTTCCAGTAGTAATTTGGCTTTGTAATAACAGGATACATTTTCCAATGATGTAATTTTGTTCTTGTAGTTCCTTTAATAGTACTACTATTTTTTGCTTTATCAGTTACAACAACATAGCATTCTTTAGTGTCTACCATCTCTGTCCCATTCCAAGTATATATTGCTGTGTCCTCTTTGGTAGTTTGACTATCAACTTTTATTCCCTCTACATAAAAATCATATTGCAATATTCCACTATATTCATCACTTGCTTTAGCTGTTAATGTATACGAAGTTTCTGATACAGGTGTTGATGTTAATTCAACATTCGGTCCCTCATTATCAAAATCAAATCCTTCGCTTCCGCAGATATTTGTTTTTCCTGTTTCTGTTGTTAATAATATCCATAAATAATATGTGCCTGTCATTGTATCATTTCCGCCTGTTACCATGTTGTTTTGGCAAGTTTCTGTGAATTCTGTTTCTGTTGGTGGATTAGCACTGCTTGTTGTCCATTTATATTTTAAACTTGTTACTTTTTCCCCTGTTTCTTTTACTATTATTTTGGTTGTATGTTCTTTTTTCCATTCTGTACTTCCATTTGGTGAGAATTCTACTGCTGGTAC
>CATKDT010000020.1 GCA_949746675.1 uncultured Clostridia bacterium | reverse complement strand
TTCATAATAATTATTTTCATTTTTACTTGAAAATGGTATTAGTTTATCAATTTGAGATAGTATATGAATATCTCCAGAAAAAAAGTTATACATAAATCCATAATTATATTTATTAGCTAATTTACCATAAGTTACATTATTTTTGAAAACTTTAAACAATCCTTTATTATTTATGTTCAGATTATTAATGCTTAAACTATTTGCCCCGATTTGTTTATTATATGATTCAATAGAAGCTTCAATTAATGTTTTTTCTTCTATTTTTTCTTTTTCTACTTCCTTTATAAAACAAATTTGTTCTATAATTTGCCTAGCTAATGTTGAAATTAAAGAAGGATAAATGAAATTATTTTTTAAAAGCTTACAAATTTCACTAGTAATATTAGTTGCAGGATGAAATATAATTAAATTTTCCTTTTCTATTTTTATACTATTTTTATTAAAATCAATACCATTATTAATATTTTTTAAATAATTTACTAAAGACACTCTATAAATTAATAAACTTAACCAATATATTCTATTTTTTATTTGATTGTAATTTTCTAAATTTATTTTAGTATATATTTTTTCAAAAGTATTATCTTCAAATATTTTATTATGGTAATCATTTTCTATACTCAATCCTTCTATAAGATTATCTAACTCTTTCATATTCTTCTCCATATAATCAACTATTTACCTAACTATTTTATAATATTATTCAATTCTACTTCAATATCTCTCCAATTTTTAGATAAATCTATTGTTTGAATTTGAAGAATAGATTCATTAATATTATTTTGATTCATAATATTAATATCATATTTTTCAGAAATTTCTTCTCCATTATATGGATATAATAAAATTCCTTTAGTTTTTTTAGTTGAATTCAAATGATTCAAATATGTGTACATCTGATATAAGTTACCTGAAATCAGTGTTCTTTTGTCATCAGAATAATAACTATTTTTTAAGAAATTAGGATAATATTTAGTATCTATTATAATTGATTCTTCTTCATTTTCTAAATATATATCTAATCTCATTTCAGGTACAATATTTTGATTTCCATTAAACATATTCCAATTTAACTTTTTTTGATATGAAACATTGTATTCTTTTAGCTTCTTTTCATAATACTTAAAAACAAACAATTCAAATACTTGTTGCATTTTCTTATCATCATCTAAAATATTAATAAATTTAAAACTTCCTTTATTTTCAGATAACATTAAAGAATCATTTATTAACTCACATATTAAAATCATATAATATATATAATAGTTGTTTTTATTAAATTTCAAATTTTCAAAACTTTTTTTAGTTATATTTATAGTTTCTACTTGATTAAAATAAAGTAAAACATTATTCAGTTCTTTTTTATAGTTACTGTTTATATTTTCTGATTTATATAGCTTATAAGCAGTAGTTTTAATTATTTGATTTATTAAATTATTTTCTAATAATTCATCATAAATGCAAACTGCTTTTGCATTATCAAAAGACAAATTATTTAAAGAATCTTTAAAATCTATTTTTCCTCTAATGCCTTTTATTTCTTCTCTTATCTCTTTATACTCTTTGTATATGCCTTTTTTCATAATATATATTACATTTTCTAGGTATAATTTTGATAAAATATCTATTGAATCAAAGTCATCATTATTATCAAAAAATTTAGTATCTATATATTCCACTTTTTCCCAAATATAACTAAACATATAAAGTACATTTTGAATAGGCACTTTTCTCATTTTCTTACTCATATTAACTTCCTATATTTTGTTAATTTTTGATAAACACTCATTTACTTTATTTTTATCATCAAAATAATATTCCTCTAATAGTGGTTTTATCTCATATTCTATAATATCATTATAGATATCCTCATAATCTTCTGACCCTAATTGTTGATTTATAAAATAACTATGACCAACCATAAATTCTTTTCCTAATGTTTCTTTAATGTAATTATTTAATTCTTTAAAATTGCTTATTATTCTATTAGCAACTTCTGTATCTATATTTTCATCTTCAATAAAGTATCTTTTTAATTTTTCATTTTCAAAAGCTGGTTCTAAATCTATAAAAGCGAATCTTCTTCTTAAAGCATAATCAATCATTGCTAAAGACCTATCTGCAGTATTCATAGTTCCTATAATGTATAAGTTTTCTGGAATATAAAATTCATCATCTGAATATGTTAAATTTATACTCCATTTTTCACTTCTCTTATCACTTTCAATAAGCATCATTAATTCTCCAAATACTTTTGAAAGATTACCCCTGTTTATTTCGTCTATTATAATTGCATATTTTTTAGGTTCTGTATTATTTTTCTTAGCATTTTGATATTCTTCAATAGCTTCCATTACTAATTCATAAAAGATTCCATTTTTTAATTCAAATTTTCCATTATCATTTGGTCTATATCCTTGAATAAAATCTTCATAAGAATAGCTTTGATGAAATTGTACTACTCTTATTCTTGAATCATCTTTTTCATTCATAATAGAATACATTATTTTCTTAGCACAAAATGTTTTTCCAACTCCAGGTGCTCCCTGTAATATAATATTTTTCTTTCTTAATAAAGTATTTACGATAGTATCATATTGTGGCTCTGTTATAAAAACTTCATCTAAAAAATCATATTTGTCGTATGTATTAGAAATATCTGTTAAAGTAGCTAATTCATTTTTGTTATCAATATATAGGCTTTCTAATTCTTTTACATAATCTTTATATTTAGTAATGTTAGTTAATGTTTTTATAGCCAATTTAGTATTATTTTCAAGATTTTTTTCATCGTTTTTTATCCAATTTACTTTTCTATAACTTTTATATGATTCTTTAGTTTCATCATACATATAATCAGATTCTACAATACCTTTTCCAATAAGAAGATTAACACCTTTCTTAGCAAAAACGATATCTCCTGGTTTTATAACATTGGCAAACTCCCAATTTGCTAGTGCATTATTCATATTTGAGCCATTGCTATCATTAGATAAGATTTCTTTAATCTCCGCTTTTGATGAATATTGTCGTAAATCTCCTAAGTTATCCCAACCTAATACCATTATTCCATTGCTTAAACAATTTTCCCATTGAGAAGCATTTTCACCAGGAGCATACATCCAAATTTTATTTTCAACTTCTTTTTCAATTTTAGGGCTTTTTAATAAATGAAAATCCCAAATAGCATTTCCTAATATGCAAGAATCTTCATTTGATAATTCTGGAATACTTCTAAGAAATTTATTTATTAAGAAATTTATTTTCAATGATGAATCATCCTCATTATAATTAATATTAAAAAGTTTTGCTATTTCTTTAATATGTGTTTTTCCTGCAAAAGGTAATACTTTAGTTGGTAAATATAAATACATAATTTTGTTTATAAACATTGGCATATTTTTTAAAGAAGAATAATCATCTTTAATTTCTTCTACTGAATTTGCATTTTTAACAGATTCAATTACTTTAATTAAATCATTTTTTATTCTATTAAATTGTTCATCAGGATTTGCTTCAAATCCATGTTCAGAAGAACGATATTCTTCTTTATCTTTAGAATAATATATACCATATTTATATGCTGTACTTCCACCAATAGATGGACCTGTAACTTTATATTTTCCAAATTCAATTTTATAACATAAAGATTCTTTATTGTCCGTTCCTAACACATAATCATTTAATGTTAATTCTTTCAATTTTTCAGTTGAATAATTTTGTTGAAAATCATTTAATGCAATATAGAAATCTTCCTTTATTTTTTCATATTTGCCATTATTTTTAATTTCTAAATAATAGTTTTTAAATTCTTCTAATATATTTTCCATACCTTCCTCCTTATATATTCTTTTTTATTCCTATATTAATAACTTAAACTTTAAATTTGTTCCTAATATGGAATTATAATTTGGGGATTCATTACTAAAATACACTCACACTCCCATTTGGGCAATAACTTATCTAATTCACTTCCTGGAATTGCATTGCAATATATCATATCATATTCTTGACTTATTTTTTCAAAATCTAAACTTATATTAAACATCCCTTTTCCATCTTCAATAGTCCTTGGTAAATTAATTAAATCTTCTTTTTTCTCAATTTTTAATATTTTAGCAGAATCAGATATTTTAAATGAAAATGATTTCTTATCTTGTAATCTTTTTATAACTGGAGCTTCTTTCCAAGCATATTTAGAATTTACTGGTGAAGCCCATAATCCTCCGTCTATAGGTTTTGAGTATCCTATAAAGTTTTTAACTTTCTCAAATTTTGTAATATCGAATTTATCGCTACCACAATGAATATATGTACTTCCTTGTTGAAACATAATTCTCTCCAATCTTTTATTATATATTAAATAATACTTTTTGTATTTTTTTATTTAATTAAACTCTCTAAATCAATATTAGCTGGAATATTATTTTCTATTACTTGATATTTAAATCCCATTATATTATCATATTTTTCTTTTCCCTTATAATCACGGTAAAACACTAATATTTCAATATCTATATCTTCTTTATAAAAATAACCCAATATTTTATTTTGATTTGGAAACAAACTAAATTTTGATATAACTCTTCCATTACCTAAAATTATTCCTCTTGCAATGTTATTTTTACTTAAGTTTCTTAAATTATAAAATCTTAAATTTGATAAAATATTAACAAATTTTGAAAAAACAATAAAATCTTCATCAGATATTGTAAATATATTTTCTTTATTTTCAACTCTTTCTTCATAAGATTCTTTCCAAAATTCATAAAAATTAAATTTATATTTTGAAAGACCAAAAATAAATGGAATATTTATAAATGCTATTTCTTTTTTATAATCTTTATTACCAGATTTAATAATAGAATCCCATTCTAAATATTTTTGAAAAATCTTTTCAATTATTTCCGTATCTTCTTTATCCATTTCAAAAATTACGCTATTATTTATGCAAATATCTAAAAACACATTATAATTAACTATACTAAATTGCGTTTTTTCATGCTCAAGCTCTATAATATTATTTCTGTTAAATTCTTTTTCCTACAAATATTCACTAACAAATTTTGTAGAAAAATATGTAACAATACCTACTATAAATGAATTTCCCACGATTTCTAATAAAACAATATCTATCGTTCCAAATCCTTTTTTAAAAAACAATACTCCTCTATATGAACAAATAAAATATATAACAATATTTAAGAATATTAAGCATATAATTACCTTAACTTTTTTCATTTTGCCTCCATCTTTATATATTAAATATATCCAAATACAAAGCATTTTGCTTATTCAATATCTCTTGTTCATTTTCATTTAACTTTAATTGTTCAAACATCTCATTTGTAAAATCAACATTTTTCTTTGAAAAATAGCACTTTCTTAAACTAGGCTCACATTTTGCATTTGTTCCAAAGTACCCACCAAGCATTAAGCCGTCAGTACCGTTGCAAATATTTATTTCAACAACTGCAACATCAACACGAGTACTTGTAGGCTTGTAATTTTCCATTACAGCAAATACAATTTCATCATTACATATCAAGTACCCCTCTGAATATATTCTTTTATCGTGATAATCTACAAATTTTGCTTTGCAGATATTTTGTTTTTGCTCTAGTTCTAATATATATTTATCAGGTGCAAACTTTTTAGTTCTAAAATTATAAGCATTAAAATATACATATAATTTATCAGTACCAAAAGGATTTTTAGACTTGTTGTGTTGCATTGTTCTAATAGTATCATTTTCGTATAAATCAGC
>CATKDT010000019.1 GCA_949746675.1 uncultured Clostridia bacterium | reverse complement strand
CCTTGTATCCAAGTAAAGTATTAATATAATTATACTATAAAAAAATCCAAAACTAAATTCCGATTAAGCCACTAATGGAATTTACTTTTAAATTCAAGAAAAGAAAAATAATAAAGGCAAGTAGTTGTAAATTACTTGCTTTTGTGCTATACTGAAACAGAATTAGTAAATTGGGAAGAGAGATGAATGTATGAAAAAATTAGTAATATCACTTATCTTTATAATTATTTTAATAGCAAATAGATTAACAGTATTTGCTGGAAATATACCAGGAAGTCTAATGCATTCTGAAGATGCACAAATTTTTTTTGGAAAGGTTTTATCATATTATCCAAATGAAGAAAATCAACCTATTGAAGTTGAGATACTAGAAGTAATTAAAGGGAATGTAAAAAAAGACTCAAAACAAACATATTTTAAAGCAGGTTCAATGGGAGAAAATAATATCAGAAATGGAAAAGTTTACTTATTTATATATTATGACGAGCATAATCCAACAGATGTTTTTGAGGTAACTACTTATAATACAAAAACATTAAAACTAAAACATACAAAAGGTGATATGTGGGAACGATTTGAAAAGTATCTAAATGAAGGTAAATATGGGGAAGCAAAAGTCGAAGGAATAATGCCATATACAGTAGATATTATTGATGGAAGTTTAGTATTTATATTTCTAATAAGTGCAGTAATAATTATTGTTAAACGTAAAGAATTGAAAAAAGATAATGTTAAGATAAAGATTTTTTTAATATTAAGTATTATATTTTCAATTTTAACACTTATTAATGGTTATTTAGTAATTATTCATAAATTAGATAATGCAGGATATTTAGTTGTTCCAATGTTATTTGCAATAACATTTAGTGTTTTATATAGGAAAGAAAAAAATGAAAATGATACAAGTTATATTACCACGACAGAAAATGATAATAAAAAGTAATAATCTAATAACTAGAATATATGGAGTAGGATATGGTTATACTATTTCAAATATTATTTAATAGTAAATTCTTAGCACGGTTTACATAATTATAAGAATGCTGCATTGATATACAATACAAAAATAATAAATATGAAATAATGGGAATTAATGTGAAAAAATAGGAAAAACGGAAACGTATGAAAATACTATATTAACAATGTAATAAAAATAAATAAAATAAAAAGGTAGACTTTTTTATTTTATAGGTATATACTTTTTTTAGAAAACAAGAAAGGGGGATGTATGAAAAAAAATTATGTTATTATGCCTATAATTATTATATGCATAATTGCTACTATAGTTATAGTAAATATTAAAGAAAGGAGAAAAGAAAATCAAGTAAATACTAATAATATAATAATCAATAACACAGAAAAAGAATTTAACAACACACAAGAAGTAACTGATATTATTACTATAAAACATAATGGAAAAAAAATACAAATAACTAAACAAAATGATATTGATACAATAAAGAATATTTTATTAAGTTCAAAGTTTGATGAAGGATCAACCGATAGTATGATTTCATTTATAATAACTATAAATAATGAAGATTATTGTTTCAAAAATCAAGGGAAAACGGTGACGAAAGATGATAACAAAGAGGCATACTTAAGTGATGAAAATTCAAATAAGATATTAAATATATTAAATGAATATTAAATTAGTATATTAGGAGGTAAGGATATGAAAAGAAGTTTAAAAAAAATTTTAATATTGTCAGTAGTTATGATATTAAGCATTAATTATAGTTTATGTATGGCTGCTGAACATAAAATAGAAAGTAAAGTTAATACTTATGCTACAGCATATAGTGGATTACAGTATGCATATAGCGTAGGTTCACTTTGGAAAACTCCACATCATTATAATGATGATTTTAGACCTAATGTCTATAATGCCGCAAACAAATATTCACAAATTTCTGGAATTTCCTCTTATTATAATACTGAAGCAGATTATACATATATGAGAGGAAACAATCCAAAAGGACAAAGAAGAATTGGTAGTTATCTATTTTTTATAAATGGACATGCAAACCCAGCTAGTATATTAAGTGCTTCAAGTGATACAACACAAAATAGAACAGGAATAACTGTTGGATATGACTCAACAGTTATGGAGGATGGCGAGTTTACGGTTGCTGGTTTACAAAGCACTAATATGTCAGGAACTAGATTAATTTCATTTGTTGGATGTAGTACGGGTGCATGGCCTTCTGACGAATTCCCTGTAAATCTTCCTACAAGGGCTGTTCAGCAAGGAGCTAATGCAGCATTAGGGTTTAGAGAGCCAATAGAATCGAGAGTTGGGGATGGACCTAATTGGTTAAATGCTTTCAATCAAGCACTTGTTAATGGATATGGAATTGATGGGGCTAATACTTATGCTTGTACACAATATCCTAACACTGGAATGAGTAGATGTTCAATGGCTGAAGGAAATATATACTCAACAGTAGTACCTGTTACAAGATCTACTAGTATGTTACAAGAAAATATTGAAAATGAGTACAAGATGTTTACAGTGCCTAAACAAAATATAAATATAGTAATCGACGAAAAAAATAGTGATAATGAAAAAGCTTTAAGTGAATGCGAAGATAAGTATAAAGAAATAATTGAAATTATAAGAGCTCAAGATAATGATTTCAACATAGATGAATATAAGGTTTCTAGTAATTGTGTAAATAAAGAAAATGGTGTTTCACATATATACTTTACTAAATATATAAGCGATAACATTAGAACTAATAAGGTATATCTAATAAAAACAAATAAAAATATTGTTAACGATATAATTATAGCAGGAATAAAGAAAGAGAACATAAAAGAAGAAAGGAAATTAGATAGAGCATTTATTGAAGAAAAAATTTCTAAATTTAATAATGAAAAGATAGAGACTGTCAACAACAAACTAGAATGTAACAATGTTAAATCTATAAGATTATTAGAAACAACCGAAAATTTATTTGAATTTAACGATAATATAGAAGACATAGAAGAATATTATTATTATGACTATAATACTGGAAAACTAAAATATATTATGGAATATAGTGAAAAATTTGAACTTTCTACAACAGACAGAACACAAATAGAAATTGATATAGAATAGTTTACTATAAAATTAAACTGTTTTATAGTATAGAAAATGAAAAAGGAAAACCAATAGAACTAATTTAAGCAGTCTATTGGTTTTCCTTTTTGTTGACTGCATAAATTATAAGCCATACTTAATAATATTAATCCCAGTTATAACTTAACAAGTTATTCAGATATAAAATCATATACAAAAAACAGCGTTTCATAGTCCAAACTTGTAAAAAAAGCTTTTTTATAGTTTAAAATTGTAGGTTGTTTTTCAAGTGCATCTTTTAACGAAAAGTGATTTTGTTTTCTAAAATCTTTCATTGAAATATTTGCTATTTTTTCTAATTTATGTTCTGATACAATTAAATTATTGTATTCACCGTCCATTGTACTTGAGCTGATAGTTATTTTAAGTGAAAAACCTAGTGGCTCTGCTACCATATTTAAAATTTCCTCATTATCTTTTAGTTCTTTAATTATTGTTTTTCTTTTCATCTTTATTTTCTCCTCTCAATTCCCACCCAACCCTATTAATATTAAAAAGTATATGGATATAATAACCTAAATAAATGTGCTAAATATACACGAAAAAATTTATAATTTATATGTACTTTAATTTATTTAATATATAAATTCTATTGCTATTGTTTACATAATATGATATAATGTATATCGTATTATGGAGGAAATTATGTCAAACATCAATCCTTATTGGAACAGTATATTCTATATTGTTGCTAAAACTAAAAGTTTTACAAAAGCAAGTGAAAAACTAGAACTAAAAAAGTCAACAGTTAGTAGAAATATTGATTTATTAGAAAATGAACTGAATACAACGTTATTTTATAGAGATAATAAAGGTGTTAGTCTTACAGCAGATGGAAAGATGTACTTTGAATATGTAGAACAAGGACTAAATTTATTTGATGCAGGAGAAAAGCTAGTTAAAGCAAATAATGATATTGAAACAGGAGAAATAACAATAGGAGCATTATCTCATATATCACATTTTTATTTAATAGACAAAATTGCACAAATAAAAAAAGATTATCCTAAAATGAAGATTACATTGCTTACTGGTTCAACAGGAAAAGAACTAATCAATATGTTAGAAAATCATAAAATAGATTTTGCCTTAGATAGCACAACAATGCAAATAAAAAATAAGGATATTGAAAAAGAAGAATTAAAAGAAATAGATAATATATTTGTTTCACAAGAACCACTAGAATTAAAAAATCTAAAAGAATTAGAACATCAAAAGCTAATTTTGGGACAAGAGAATACTACAACAAGTCAAACATTGGTAGAACTAATGAGAAAAAATAATGTTATAATAGAATCAGACTTAGAAATAGACACAACAGAATTAAAAGTAGATGCAACAAAGTTAGGAATAGGTATTGCTTATATTATGAGAGATGCAGTAAAAAAAGAATTAGAAAATAAAACATTATATGAAGTTAAACTACCAATAAAATTACCTAGTTCTTCAATAAATCTATTATATTTAAAAGGGCAGTTAAGCACTGCAGATAAAAAATTTATAAAAGATTATTTAAAAAAGTAATATAAAGGGACATTGCAAATGTATAAAGTTTGCAGTCCTTTTTTTCGAACACACGTTGCAAAAATGGGTACTATACAAAGAGTTGAATTGCATATATAATAATATTGCATATTTTAAGAAAAGAGGAATTATAATGATCAAGGACAGAGAAGTATGTTTATTCCTAACTTTAAAATGCAATCAACATTGTAAATATTGCCACCGATTTTTAGGAATAGACGAAATATGCACAGAAGACAATATAAAAATCATTAATAAACTAGCTGATGAAGGAATAAGTAATATCACTTTTACTGGAGGCGAACCTTTATTATATCCAGGAATTGTAGAGCTTGTGAAATATGCTAAAGAAAAAGGTATGAAGATAAAAGTTATATCTAATGGACAAATATTAGCTGAAAATCAAAATATGAGAGAAATATACAATTATTTAGACAGTTTAACTCTATCTATCGATTCAATAAATAATGAATTAAATGAAAAGATGGGTAGGGGATATAATCATTACAAAAATATAAAGACAGTTTTAAATAGTTTACTAGAATTTGATTTAAAAGTTAATATAAATACAGTTGTAAGTAAAATGAATATTGG
>CATKDT010000018.1 GCA_949746675.1 uncultured Clostridia bacterium | reverse complement strand
TCTAACTGCAATATAATTCATTTTAGGAATTTCAACAATACTAGGTTTGTTTTTTGGCATATAAAATTCCTTATATTCTTTTTTATAATCAAAAGCCATTTTATTTTCCTTTCTAATCCTGCAAGAAACACATAATGTTTAGTTTAATCTCCTTCATATTCTGTATACAATCTTATTGTTTTACCATTTACTTTCTTCTCCATTAGAATTATAATAAGTAAATGTAATTATGTTTTTATTTAAGATTGCGGATTTTATAATATCAAATCTATTTTCTTGCATATCCTCTTTGTTCCAATTAGAAAAATCTATTCTAATCCAATCATTTATTTCTTTGTTAAATAGTGCACTTAGCTTTTCTAGAATGTCTTCTTCATCTTTTCCTCTAACTTTTCTCAT
Organism: uncultured Clostridia bacterium; assembly: GCA_949746675.1. Lineage (GTDB taxonomy): Bacteria > Bacillota > Clostridia > TANB77 > CAG-508 > CAG-793. Next base: position 4,778 of record CATKDT010000018.1, on the reverse strand, counting down.
ACCTTTAGCTAAGTGCAAATTGGTCATCACATTCATTATATGTATCTGTATCTAATATTACATTCAACTTTTCTTTATGAAAATTCTCTATAAATTCATAAATCTCTTTCCAGTTATGTACTCTTTTTAGATTGCCTTCTATTCTGTTATACATTCTTCATTTACAATTCCTGTATTTCTTAACTCTCTATCATGTTTTAGAAATTCTTTTAATAGAACTTCATCAAAATTTGATATAACATTGTCAATGTCAATCCCTATATTACATTTTTTATTCATATGTTGCTCCTAATTTTTATTATTATTGTAATTTTATAATAACCAGACATGTAAAGTCAACTTATATTAGTTTATCTTTTACCTACATGTAATTTGTATCGCGCCTTTATAATAACTAGAGATGAAACAAAAATAGTTTCATCTCTAGTTATTTTACTTTTTTATAAATATTTTCACAAGATTTACAAGTAATCTTCATTTCATAATCTGCCTCTTTCTTATCTAGTATAGTAATTAAAGGTTCGCTATCTTTTGGACAACATAGTCTATTTTTTATAATAATTAATTCATCATTGCAATTTTTACCTATATTACTATCTTCAAAATCTAATATGGCACTCCCTTGACTTCCACAATTACATTTATATTTTAATTCTACTTTATCATAAGTAGAATAGCATAGATATCCTATATTTTCATTACACTTATCACAGTACATCCAACCACCATAATTATTTGCTAATCTTGTATTTACTAATTCTTTGTTTTTTATTATTCTTGCCATTAATCTATCTTCTTTTAAAAATTGTAAATTGTTTATTTTACTATAAATCTGTAAATAGCATATACTACCCATATGAGCCAAGAATATGCCCAAGCCTTGAATATTATACTTACTGTTAAATACATAATTGCAACTATTATTGCTATTATCCAGTTCATTATATCTTTCTTATTCATTATTTCTTCTCCTAAACTATAACTAAATTTTATTTTGTCGTATTCATTTTTATAATGAATATCTATTCTAGTCATTTTTTTCTTCTTTAAATTCATTACTTTTTATATCTTTTTCTGTGTTTTTTACTTTTATCGGACTTATCTTTTTCTTTTCTTCAACATTTTTATTTGTACTTTTACTTTCCTCTGTTTGTCTTTTATCTTCTTTAATATAAATATTTTGTCCTGGGTATGCAAGACTTACTCCTTGTGATTCTAATATATTTAAAATTGTTAAATTTAAATGATTACAGAATTTCAAATACTCTCCATAATTTACGATGCTTGTTTCAAGGTATATTGAAATATTTAATGCATTTTCTTGTATTTCACTCAAATTTACTCTAATTGTGTCTTTTATTATATCTTCATTATATCTTAAAATAAATTTAATTCTGTTCATTACTTTTTCAACTATTTTTTCTTCTGTCTCTAATGGTAGTTTTAATTCTGTTTTAAATACTCTTTTTTCTATTTTGCCCCAGTTTATTATGTTTGATATAATTAGCTCATTATTATCCATTGTTACAATAGTATCTTTTGTTGTTCTTATCTTTGTGCTTCTCCATGTAATTGCTTCAACAGTTCCAGCTACGTCTCCTACTTCTATCCAATCTCCAATTTCAAATGGTTTATCTGATATTATAGCAAGTCCTGCAAGTATCTGCTTTACTACGTTTTGTGCAGCTAAGGCAACTATTGCTCCTCCTATTCCAAGTCCAGCTGCAATTCCACCAAGATCATAGTTAAATTCTTTAAAACTTAGATATGCTGCTATTACATATAGTGTAATCTTTATTATTGTTGCAACAACTTTTGAAGCAAATTTATCTTTTTTATTAAAACTATTTTCTTTTCTTTCTAGCGCAAGTATTCTAAGTTCAAGTATTCCTGAAATAGAGCTTACAACAGACCATATAACTACAATTCTAAAGCATTTATTTATAAATGTATATTGCTCTTCTGTTAATTTTAATATACGTAATGCTATATATATTCCTAAAAAGTTTAAAAATATACGTACAGTTTTATATAATAATGACTCTTTTATATCTTCTTTTCTTACCTTTTTGAAAAATATTCGTATCACAAAATATGAAATTCCTGAGCTCATAATCATGAATAATATTAAAATTGCTATTGCAACTATTACATCTATAATTTGTGATGTTTCAACATTCTTCATTAATTCAATTATTTCATTAATTTTATCCATTATATTCTTCCTTTCACTGCGCTTCGCTTTGTCAAATCATATCATAGATTGTACATATTATCTTTTTTTATCCATACTGATACACTTCCACCATTACAATAAAATATCCCATCTCCATTACTGTCAACATAAACATTTTCTTTTACATTTCCTGTACAATCATATAATATAGTATTAGCAAGATTTTTTCCAACATTCATTTGTTTTCCACCACCTGCTCCATCACTTAATACTATTGCCATACCTGAATCTTGATGATAATAATCTCCAAGTCTAGTCCATCCTATTATGCTTTCATTATCAAAGTAATCATATTCTTCTCCATATGCTAAGTATTTTCTTGCTAGCAAAAATGTGTCAAGTAATTCTTTCATTCCTGAATACTGTTTTTCTGGAATTCCATAATAATCTCCATAAAATATACAAGGTGTTCCCATATCTCTAAACATTATCATCGCATATGCTAATGGCTTGAACCAAGGCTGTACCCATGATTCTAGTGATTGACCTGGCTCTGTATCATGATTGTCTACGAATGTTACCGCTTTTGATGGTCTTCTATCTATCAATGTATTTTCAAATATATTTCTCATATCATAATATCCACTACTTTCAGATGCAATTTTAAAGTGGTCATGTAGTGGTACATCAAATAATGCATTTATTTCTTTATTACTATCTAAATAATATAATAATGCGTCTATATTTACACTAAAGTATTCACCAACTGTGTATAACTCTTTATTGAATTCTCTTTTTAGACTTTCTAGCCAAGTTTTATAAAATGATAAACGTATGTGTTTTACTGCATCTAATCTAAATCCATCAACATGTGTTTGTTCATAAAACCATTTTCCCCAATATAGTAAATCATTTACTGTATCAAGGTTATTAAAGTCTACATCACACCCCATTAAGTAGTCAAAGTTTCCTCGTTCTTTATCTACTTCATTGCTAAACTGCTTACCATAAAATCTAAATATTCCATTTTCCTTTTCGTTGTCATCATAGTCAATAGATGTAAAGTGAGACCAATCTAATTTGAAGTCTGAATATTTATTTTTTCTTCCTTCAAAATTATACTTTGTCCATGCTTTTATTGTTCTGTAATCTCCTATTGTTTCATTTCTATTATCAGGATTTATTTTATATGCTATTATTTCTTGTTGTTCATCTGCTCCCATTCTATGATTTAAAACTATATCAGCAAGCACATGAATTCCTTCAAGTTGCAACGCTTGAATTGCTGCTATATATTCGTCTTTCGTTCCATACTTTGTTCTTATTGTTCCCTTTTGATTGAATTCTCCTAAATCATATAAATCATATACTCCATATCCTGTGTCATTTATTCCTGCTGCTGATTTACATGCTGGTGGTAGCCACACTGAAGTTATCCCTTTCTTTTTTAGTTCTGGTGCTACTTTTATTAAATTGTTCCACAAATTGCAATTACTTGGCAAATACCATTCAAAGTATTGCATCATTGTTTTGTTTGTTGATTTCATCTTTTGAATATTACTCCTTTTTGAATATTATACTTCAAATACGTTTTTATTCTAAAAAGAGTATATCATAACAAATATAAAAATACTATATTTTAGAGAAAAATATAGTATTTTTTATTTCTGTTAAATCTTTACCATATATTAAAATGCAATATAATTTAAATTATTTTATACCAATATAATAGTAATATGTAGAATTAGCTACTCCATCTTTAGGATAAGCTGTCTGATTAGATGAATAAACAAAAATATTTTTACTAGTATTTTTTATATTTTTGTTTACTGGTCCCGCAGTATTAGATTCTATTTTATATGTATATTTATTAGTACCCGAAACGGTTCCAGTCTTAACATATCTATATAAAGTTAAACCATTAATCTTATATACATATTTATTTCTTGCTGTTGAATTATCAAAGGCATCATACAAATCCCTTGAGCCTCCACCATAACCATACCAAGTAAAATAATCCCACCTTCTATTGTAAGAATCAAATTCCATTTCGTATGGTCCAGAGCTTGACATAGGTGCATACCAAAATGTTCCATTAGAAGATGCTGATAAATTGTCTGTTTGGTTTGTCTTGAAAACTGTCCATTCCCCCGCTTCATATACTGTAGTAGTTGAATAATTATATATTTCCCAAGCATATTGCATTGTACTACCTATAATAGTATTTGTATTATGATTATTTAATATATCATATACTATAACTTTACATGTATGTTCTCCCATAGTTAGTCCTGTTATTTCAATATTTTTGGTTATGCTTTCTGTTGTTTTTTCAAAAATTTCTGTTTTTCTTGCTTCTGTTTCTTCATCTATATAAAACTCAATTTTAACTGTACCACTTTTCATATCTTGTGTTGTCACATCTAGTATTATGCTATCTTGTGAATATTTGGTTGCTGTAAATGATGTTATTGTTGGTCCTTCGTTATCAAAATTAAATCCTTCACTTCCACATATATTTGTTTTTCCTGTTTCTGTTGTTAATAATATCCATAAATAATATGTACCTGTCATTGTATCATTTCCGCCTGTTACCATGTTG
>CATKDT010000017.1 GCA_949746675.1 uncultured Clostridia bacterium | reverse complement strand
CTAGAACTTTCTCCTGTTTCCTCAGCAATAATTTCTCTTGTTGTTTTACCTTGTAAATTCTGTTCCATTGGGGCAGAATTTTCTTGTTCATCTTTTTTATGTCTTCCTGCTCGTCTTTTCATTGCATCTAATCGCATTTTAAAAGCAAATGCTTTTTCACTTGGTAACACTTTCTCTCTCTGATTATTACTATCTACCATTACTATTGTTGCCTCTTCATCTGTCATATCTCTTACAATAGCTTTTATTTCTGTTACACCTGCTATTTCACACGCTCTTTTTCTTCTATGTCCTGATAGCATTTCGTAGCCACCTTCTTTTTTTGGTCGTACTAATACAGGATGTATAACTCCAAATTCCTTTATAGTTTCTGCCATAGAAAACATTTCTTCATCATCTCTAACTTTGTATGGATGATTTGGAAAATTAGAAATATCTTTTATTGAGATTATTTCTACTTTTTCTAGTTTTTTCGCATCTCTTTCTTCTTGTGTTGTAAAAAAATCATCTAATGTTACTTTGGGTAATTTCATTTTTTCTTCGCTCATTATCTTTTAATACCTCCATTGCAAAATTTGTGTAGGCTTGTGCAACCTTACTATTCTTGTCGTAATTAAATATGCTTTTTCCTTTTGATGTAGATTCTGCTGTCTTTATAGCATAAGGTATTTGAGTATCATATAATTTTACAATATCTCCGTATTGTTCTTGTATTTCTTGTTTTATTGTACTTGGCAATTTTGTTCTATTATCTACTAATGTTAAAAGTATTCCTCCAACTTTTAATTCTTGATTTAGATGTTTCTTTACCTTTGCAACAATATTGATTAAGTTTCCCATTCCTTTTGCAGACAAATATTGACTTTGTACAGGTATAATTACTTCATCTGCTGTTGCTAGTGCATTCATTGTTACCATATTAAGTGAAGGCATACAATCAATTATAATATAATCATATATACTTCTCAATTCACTTAAACAATTTTTCATTGCATACTCTCTACTCATAGCATTCGCTAAATTTTCTCCTGTTACGGATAAATTAAGATTAGAAGGAATTAAGTCCACTCCCTCTTTATTATGCAAAATTGCTTTTTCTGCTCTTATTTCTCTATCGTCAATATATCTATCAATTAAAGTAGATAATGTTTCTTCGACTTTTTCCTCATCAAATCCCATATAAGTAGTTAAATTCGCTTGTGGATCTGCATCTACTACTAATACTTTTTTATCATTATTAGCTAATGCAACTCCCAAACTGAACGCTGTCGTTGTTTTTCCTACTCCACCTTTTTGATTAGCTATTGCTATTGTTTTACATTTTGCCATTACTATCACCCTCCTTTCATTTAAAGTTACTGCTATTTTATTCCAATAAAAAAACGAGTTGTTATTTTAGAATCAACTTCGCTTTTCTTTTTTAAATTATCTTATCAGCTTTTGTTTTTTTATTATTTTTTCCTTGTTCCAACTCTTTTTGTCTGTTTTTTAGATTTTGCATAACTTCGTCAATACCATACATTAAAGCATCACTTAATGCTTGTTCTTTTGCGTTAATGTTATTTTTTATTGAGTTTGTAGTATATTCTTCTATTACTTCTTTTATTTTTTTGTTTGAATCAATGTCAGGAAATATAAGCTTATTATTCTCTATTTTCCAATATCGATTTTGTATTAAATATCCTAAATATCCCTTTTGTCCTTCTTCATCATATTGTTGTAGTAATTTACTATTAAATAAATTCTTATTATCAAATTTTAAAACATATGCTTTTATGTTCTTATTATTTTGTTTTAGTTTGTAATTTAATTTTGAATAAATCTTTTGTGCATTTTGACTATTATATTCTTTTTCTATTGTAATTAGTCCTTTATTTAGTATTTCTTTTGATAATATAAATTCTCCTGTATCTACAAATTCAAATCTTCCATTCTTATCTCTACCTTTATACATTGCTGTAACTTGTGTTTTACACTTAGCTGAGATAGGAATATTTACTGTTAAGAATGTACCGACTTCTATATTTTCTAAAAACTTTATTGCTTCATGTTGTTTCATACCATCTCCTTTCTTGGAAAAACAAAAAAGAGTTAATTCATTTCTAAATTAACTCTTTGTGTTAGATATTATTTCAATAACTATATTATATATATTTTTATGCTCCATTTAATTACTCAAAAAGGTGAATATTATCAAAGTTTCGCGTAAATAAGAGTAGGAGTAAAATATCACACCATATTTTTAGTCCTACCTCGCTTAAAAACTGCTATTCCTACATATAAGCCTATTTTGAGCATTTTGTCAGACAACTAACTATATTACTTTTTTATAAAAACCTCTTAAAACGGATTCTCGTGCGTCGATTTTTTATCACTTTCTTGGTGTGATTTTTTTTCATTATTGTAACTTGATATTTTTATATCTTATATGTAATTTTATATTAACTTTTTGTTTTGGACAAAAAATTATATGGACTTATAAGAATTTTTGTTAAAATCCTCAAAATCCATATATTTCGCTATTTTGCCTTATTTTTGAGACAACATACTATATGTCTTTTTTTTTAAAACGCCTTAAAATCGATTCTGGAGCGTCGTTTTTTTAGCTATTTTCAGCAATTTTTAGATTTAGCTAAAATCAGCAGAATTTGGCAATTTATTGGTATAAAAATAAGTTGATACTAAAATTTTGTTGTAAGTTTAATAAAGCCATAAATCTAATTTATATTTTTAGATATATTAACTAACTAAGATTGTATTAAAATGTCTTAAAATTAAAATAAGAGCTTTTAAAATATATAAGTTAAAAATCTAGTTGATAATTATTAAAATAAAATCTTATAAGGATAGACTTTAAAATTATATTAACTGAAATTTATATTAGTTAAATTTATATATAAATCAAATTTACAAATGTTCGTTTTTGAAATTTTATATATGAATTTTATTTGGTTATTTTTTTATAATTTTACTTTTATCGTAACATTACAAATTTAATTTTCTAATTATAATTTTTATTTATAAATATAGTAAATTCTAATAATTTATAACTTTACAGATAAAATTGCTATTCTTAATTTTGTACTACTCCTCTATTCCCTACTCAGTAGCTAACCAATTTGCAATATCTTTTATCAAAATTCCCTCATAAGTATAATCATCATGCTTTGTTCGAGTAATTAATATTTTAGGATATGCATCTTTTATTTTTAATAAAGAGTCTACCTCTCGACTAAATGTATTATCATCACTTATACTATCAGAGACTTGAATATACATTTTTTCATTTCTTTTCATTGCAACAAAGTCTATTTCCTTATCATATAAAACTCCTACATATATTTCATATTTACGTCTTAATAATTCTATTGCTACAATGTTTTCATATACTCTACCATAATTTATATTTTTAATTCCTAATTTTGCATATTTAAATCCTTGATCAACTAGATAGTACTTGTCTTGTGTAGATAAATATTTTTTTCCTTGTATATCATATCTCCTAACATTATAATATAAAAAGGCATTGCATAAATATTGAATATAGTTTCCTATTGTTTTATGATCTATATTTATATTATTTTCCTTGAAAACTTTTTCAATGTTTCTAGTTGTTGAAATATTAGAAATATTGTCCATCAAAAAATTATTAAGATTATTCAATAAATCTATATTTCTTATATTATATCTATCAACAATATCTCTTACAATCAATGCTTTATATACATCATCTATATAATTATATCTGTCTTGAGGTTCTTTATAAACATACGCCCCTGACATTCCTCCGTCTAAAACATAATTATCAAAAGCTTCATCTATATTTTTATAATTATAGTATTTTAAATATTCTTTAAACGAAAAAGGGAAAATTCTAATTTCAAATACTCTACCAGTAAACAAAGTTGCTAAATCACTACTTAATAAGAAGGCATTAGAACCAGTTATATAAATGTCATACTTTTCGGACGCATGTAAACTATTAATTGCTAATTCAAATTTATCACATAATTGCACTTCATCAATACATACAAAATTCTTCTTTCCCTCTATAAAGTGACTTTCTACATAATTGTTTAACTCCATATAGTTTTTTAAATAATTATATTGTAAATCATTAAAATCAATTTTTATTATATTTGCTTCTTTTTCATTTTCTTTAATATATTCAATAAACAATTCTAATAATTTAGATTTTCCACTACGCCTTACACCTGTAATTACTTTTATATCTGGTGTTCCAATAATATTTATTAACCTTTGTAAATAATCACGTTCTATTAACTTCATAAAATATCTCTCCATTTTTTAAATATTTATTTATATTATAAACTATTCATTCCCCAAAATCAAGTTTTTTTAAATTTTGGGGAATAGATTTATTATTTTAATATATTTTATGCAAATTTAGTTTATTTATGTAGTATTATTATAATAATCGTGGTGTGTATTATCAAAGTTTCGCGAAAATAAGAATAGGAGTAAAATATCACACCATATTTTTAGTCCTACCTCGCTTAAAAACTGCTATTCTTACATATAAGCCTATTTTGAGCATTTTCTTAGACAACTAACTATATTACTTTTTTATAAAAACCTCTTAAAACGGATTCTCGTGCGTCGATTTTTTATCACTTTCTTGGTGTG
>CATKDT010000016.1 GCA_949746675.1 uncultured Clostridia bacterium | reverse complement strand
ATGCATATTCACCTATTATAGCTACATCACCTTTTACGTCTGATCCTGGTATTTCACTTTTTATTAATTCATCTAAAAAGTCATCTTGGTTATATTCTGGATTTATATTTTTTTCATATTGTCCATCTGCTAATAGTACTGTTTCTAATACTTCTCTTGCTTTAGCTTCATTGTATTTTGCTCCTGCATTTTCAGCTCTGCTAAATACTCCTTTGTCGCTAAATACTGCACTTAAACTTACAGCTGCAAGAATTAGCAACACGATTAGGGTCACTAATAATTCATAGTATTAAAAATTATAATCATTGAATCTCTAATAAGTTTTTGATGTTATCCTCCTCGTTTTCCTTCTTTATTTGTCAAATGTATATTTATATTGTTTTCTAATAGATTTAATTTTATTGTTAAAATTCACTTATATCCTGATTCAAAAAAGTGATATAGTTTTACTATACCACTTTTCATAATTTTTTCCTAAGTCTACTTATATATTAACTACTTAAGTCCATCGTAAATATACCATGATCCATTTTTTTCTCCATTATTAGGATATACATCACTTGTGTCAGCTTGTACAGTATTACCTGTAAAACTTCCACATGTTGGAGGATCCTGCTTTCTCACACTTGATATTACATCAACTGTCCAAATTACATTCCAATCATTCAATGGTCCATTTCCTTTGTCAATAGCACTAATTAAATAAAGCCATTCAGAACCATTTTTGTAATATCTGCCATGTGGACTATCTACATATCCTGTAGCTGCCATATACAATTTATAAGTATTCTCACCTCCAGTACCTGTAAAAACTCCAGTATTAGAATTTAATGTTATTTTATCATAGGTTACCCAATTATATCCTATTGTTCCACGCCCTGCAAACGTTCTAGTTCCTCTTTTAGTTGATTTTTGATAATATACTTTTCCTTGATTAACAGAATATATCTTCCAGGTATAACGTTTTGTACTTCCTTCCTTACTATCACTACCTTCATTTCCTTGTTCATCATATACAATTACTTTACATGTGTGTAATCCTGTAGATAGATCAGTTACATTAAGATCTTTTGTAACACTTGAAGTTGTTGCCTCAATTGTTTGAGTATCCTTTTTTACATCATCTACAAAAAACTCAAATTTTACAATTCCTGATCCAGTATCTTGAGCTGTTACACTTAATGTAATATCTTTTTCAGAATTTCCTGTTACAGTTAATGTAACTTCAGGTCCCTTATTGTCAAACTTAAATCCCTCACTTCCACATATATTAGTTTTTCCACTTTCTGTTGTAAGGAGTACCCATAAGAAGTATTCTCCTGTCATTGTATCATT
>CATKDT010000015.1 GCA_949746675.1 uncultured Clostridia bacterium | reverse complement strand
TTTATCAGCGGAGGCAACATATAATTTTTTGCATTTAGTTAGTACAAAACTTCAAAATAATAATTACAAAGTATATAGAACTGGACAGGAATATAATTACAAAGGAAAAGAGAAAGTAAAAGAAAATGAATTATTAGTAGCCATAAAAGAGCCATAACTTTAATAGTTACGACTCTTTTTATTTTTTGTTATTTGCAGATACCTTACAAAGTTTTTTATAAAATGTTTAGATGAAATGCCTTTTTCATTTATAAATAATTTTTTATATAAATTGTTATCTATTAAATTGCTTGAAGTTTCATATAATTTATTAAAAGAATCAAGCAAATGTCTAATACCATTTTTTATTTGCTCCTTAGAAACACCTTGTTCTTCAGCAACAACCCTATATAAATTATCAAGAGTATAAAAATACTCAGGATTATAATAGCATTTAAAAATAACAGATGCTAAATAATTTGCAGAATTAGTATAGGGTGGTATACCTAAAGCTACAAGCAAAAATTTTAATTCTTTTATTGTTAATCTAGGAATTTCAAATTTACTTTTTAAGATATTTACTGTATCTTCAATATTATCATTTTTTGCATTATCAAAAATCTTATATATAACTGAAGTATTAGATAAAACTAATTTATCCATTGGATCATTGACCTTTAAAATCAAATTGCACATATCAATTTCATTAGGCAAAATAGATATTTTATCAATGACATCAGTATAATTCATATCAACAAAACTTGAATATAAAATTATAATAGAAGGCTCAGTTTCCTTGCATTTAGCTATTGTTTCACTTCCAGAAGTAGAAGTAATAACTTGATAATCACTATTATTTTTGAGAAAACTAAAATCTTGTATGTCTTGTTGAATGTTTGAATCTCCAATTAAGACCTTAATCATTTCTTCCTCCATAATATTTGCAAAAATCAGTTTACATAATTATACTGCCTTATTAATAAATTTTCAATACAATTAGTAAAAAAAAATAAGAAAATGGAAAAATTATGCTATTTTAAGCCCAAGAATTACAACTTTGAGCTACCCTATGGCAAGTTTAAGCTATCCAATGACAAATGAAAATAAATGAAATATAATGCAAATAACTTATCAACTAAAAGGAAATTTGAACAAAAGATTTTAAATATACAAAAGACCTTTTAAAAAGTTTAGATAAGTTAAAAAACTCCTTTTAGAACAGGTAAGCCAAGATTCTAAAGGGAGTTTTGTGCTTTATGTTCTATTTTTATGTACTTTATTATTTAGAACAAAAGAAAAACAATATCATAATTCAAATTCGAGGACCACCTTATTCATTTTAAAAATTTGAAATGAATAGGAGGTTAAGAATGCAATACAACGAATTTGAAAAAGACGTAGTATATGCAAAATTTTTAAAGTATATGCAACAAACATTATTACATAAGAAGATAAATTATATAAAAAAAAGAAATAGAATAATCAAAAAAGAATGCTCTATTGATGACCTAAGAGATTATCTAAAATATGAAGATACAATAAAATTTGATGTTTTGAACTTTTTAACACCTAAGGAACGAAAAATTTTAGAACTTCACATTATAGAAAAAAGAACATATGGAGAAATATCAAAAATGTTTAACTTAAAACCAGAAAGTATAAGGAAAATAAAATACAGAGCAATAGTAAAAATAAAGAATTGGAGAAAAGAAAATGGAAACTAAATTTTATATACTTCTTAAGAGTGCAGTAACAGATGACACAGCATTGGTATCCGTAATAGACAAAATAATGCCTATGATTAATAAACTATCATATACGAAGCAATGGGAGATTGATGAAGATTTAAAGAGTTTACTGATAAAAGATTCTATTGAAATTATAAGAAAAAATAAAATTTATAAAATTTTTTAAAAATTGTGTCCCGTTTTTTAAGACTTAAATTGCTATTTATATATAGAAGGACAAAAACTTCTAATTATGGATAGCACATTGAAAATTGAGTAGATTTTATTAGATCATATAAGAATTGCTTTTGAATAGCCGATATTCAAATTATCAATAAGAGTGTGATCTTATTGTGAATGCAGTTTAGGATACTTTTGTATAGTCATAGAACGAGCGTAAAGCTATAAAGACAGTCCATAATGCCTTTGTAGTGGTGCGTCCCACACAATGAGTACAAGCCAAAGTTTTGGTTGGTGAAATTCCAATGTTGCTAGAAACAATAGCAGTCTAATGAAAGGTAGAAAAGAATGAAAAATAGACTTATTATAACTATCTTTATAAGGTAGTTATAATAAGTAATGAGGAAATAATAAAATGTTAGATATTATTTCAATGATTATATTATAAAAATATAATGGAGGTAGCTATGAAAAGAGAGCTATATACTTGGAAACAAGTTGAATCATATAGTATTATAGCAATATATAATTTATTAAATTCAGCAAATGAGGTAACTTTAAAAAATATGAAAATGTGTATTGAACCATTATGTACTTTGTATAAAAAAGATGAAGCTGTTAAATATGCTAATAAGTTAATTAAAAATTAAAATATCCAAAAAACTAACAAATAATTATTATATTACTTGTTAGTTTTTTGTCAAGAATGATAAAAAAAATTTTTTTGTCATTTTCATCTTTGAAACTTATTAATTTCATATGCTAAACTTCAACTGTAATCAAAATAAATTTTGATTACAGGAAATGGAGCAATAAATGTCATTTTTAAAACAACAAAAACAAAATCCTGAGTTTTTGAATAACTATTTAAAATATAAAGCATACATTGAATTTAAATCAAAACAAACAGCAGATACAACATATTTTGATTTGCGAACTATGCTTAGATATATAAAACTATTTTTGTATAATAAAGAAAAAATTTATACTATAACGAAAAAAGAATTTATGAATATTAGTATATCAGATATTACATTAGATGATTTAAACGAAGTTACACAAAACACTATGGAAAAATATATTGTATTTTTAGGAAGTGTTCTAAATAATAGCAATAAAACGAGTAATCATAAATTAACTTCTGCAAGAAAATTTTTTGAATTTTTAGAAAATAACAATTTAATTTATATGAATCCAACAAAAAATATGACTTCAAGCAGAGAGGAAGAAAGACTACCTAAATATTTAAGTTTAGATGAAAGTAAACAGTTGTTAGCAAATACAATCAATTCTAATTGTAAACACAAAATTAGGAACTATGCTATTACTTGTATATTCCTTAATTGTAGTATTAGATTATCTGAATTAACAGCAATAAATTTATCAGATTTAAAAATAGATAATAGTGAACAAACATTAAAAATTCACGGAAAAGGTAATAAGGAACGATTACTTTACTTAGATAATGCTGTTTGCGAAGCAATATTAAAATATTTAGAAGTTAGACCACATTTAGATAAAACTAATAGAGATTATAATGCACTATTTATTAGTAATCAATACAAAAGAATTTCAAATAGAGCCGTTCAAGTCATAATAAAAGAGGAACTCCTAAAAACAATAAAAGAGGATAAGGAAAAATATCATACACATACTCTAAGACATACTGGAGCAACATTACTTTACAATGAGAAAGATATAAATATTTTTATTATAAAAAAGATTTTAGGACACGATTCCTTAAAAGCAACGGAAATTTATACACACGTATCAAACAAAAAAATGAAGTATATTATGCAGAACTGCACTATATCAAGTATTATAGAACGAAATGGAGGCAAAATATAAATATGAATGAAGAAATAAATATTCCACAATTTATAATTGATTTATCTAATTACCTAATTGTTTTTAAAAATTTATCTAAAGTATATATAAACAATATGCTTGTAACACTTAGTCAGTTTTTAGAATTTATAAATGTATATAAATTTAAATGTCAATATAGTTCAACATCAGCAATTACATTAGATGATATAAGAAGTCTAACAAACAGTGATATTTATAGTTTTATTTACTTTTTAGCAGAGTCGCAATATAAAGTAAATTCAAGAATTGTAAAAATAGAACATTTAAAAACATTTTTTAGTTATTTACACACTATTAAGAATACTATATTTACTGAACCTTTTAAGAAAATAAATACAGATAAGAAAATTGAGAAAAAATTGCCTAATTACTTGTCATTAGAAGAAGCTAAAAAAGTAGTAGAATTATATGCAAATAGCACAGATACAATAGAAATAAGAGATAACGCAATACTACATTTATTTTTGAATAGTGGTTTGCGTTTATCAGAATTAAAGAATTTAAGCATTAATGACTGGCCGTATGGAGATGGAACGGCTGCCTGCGGCCGGCTATGAGATTGTCGGGCTGCCTGTGGCCGGATTTGACCGCCGGCGTCTGTG
>CATKDT010000014.1 GCA_949746675.1 uncultured Clostridia bacterium | reverse complement strand
TTAATATTATTCATCTTGCAAACCCATTCTAATTGATTAGTTGTTTTTAATTCTTCAGTTACATTTTCTTGTTCTATAAATTGTTTCATTAACAAATTAAATCTTTCATTTGCTGTTTTATCTATTTCTAATAAATGACTTCTTAATTTATTATCAAGCCAAAAACAAGTATATTCTGCTTTCTTATGCTCTAATAAATATTTTAATCTTAACTTTCCATATTTACCAAGTTCATTAGCTTTTACACTAGCTGAATCAACTAAATTTGGAAAGTAATAATCACCTTTTCTTATATATTCAATTCCAGTATTTTCATCAATAAATCTTTCTTTTAATTCTTTATTTTCCATATCTAACTTCTCCTTTTTTCTAATTTTCATATATTTCATGCAAATTATTTGCATATAAAAAATCTAAATTATCATAATGCCTTTGTTCATAGTCTTGGAAACTATACTTGCTCTTTTCTTTATAGTTATAATTATTATTGTTATAGTTAGGTCGTAAATTTTCCGTGTCATGACTCGTAGATTTTCCGACTCTTGACTCGTAATTTTTACGAATCACTTTCATAAGATTTTTATCATGTTCTATTTTTCCTACATAAATTAAATTAGGTTTAGTAGAGCCTTGTTTTTTCTCATATATTAACTTACATTCTTTTAATTGTTTAAAGGCCTTTGTAGCAGTTTTATCTGATAAATTCAATAATTCTTGAACTTCTTTTCTAGTAAATATTAAAAATACATTACCTTCTTCATCAAACCAGTTATTCTTTCTAGATAGGGTCAATCGGTTTAATAGAAATCCATAAAGAATTTTACTATCTGAATTTAGTTTCTCTTTGTAATTCTTATTAAAAAACAATTCCATAGGTATTTGATAATATAGGTGTTCAAAGCATTCATTAGCTTTGTATGGTATAAATTCCATTTGAATAAGTTCTCCGTTCTTTTAATTTGAAGAACTTTGAAAACTATTGATATTTAGCAAAAAATCTTTTTGTTGAAATTTGTTGAAGTTTTTTTTGAACTTGAAAAAGTTTTGTTGAAATTTTTTGTTGAAGAAAATGAGCATATTTTTTAGAATTTTTTAGAATTTTTTAGAATGCAAAAAAATTATGCTATTCTTCATTTCTATTGAAAAATAGCATAATTCATAACTTTTGGATTTCTCCAAATTCTCTTAAATTCCCTTGAAAAAGGGTAAATAATGGTCGAGGCGACAGGGATCGAACCTGCGACCTCATGGTCCCAAACCACGCGCGCTACCAACTGCGCTACGCCTCGATAATGATTGAACAACTAATACTATACCACAAAAAAATAATAAAATCAAGTAGTAAGAGATAAAATTTTTAAATTTATAAGAGATAAAATTTATTCAATTGATAAACTAATATAGAAATTGAATAATTTAAATTTAGTTTAAGAAGCTTTACTCAATTTCATTAACTATTTTTGCAGTTTCATTAACTTGTTCCCCGTATCCAGTCAAAGCAGCAAAAGGTGCAAATTGCGCAGCACGTACAGTAATCTTCATTTGAGGATGCTTTTTTGAAACGTGATGAGGTAGTTTAATAATATCATTATATCTATCATTTGCTGTATTTAACATTAAAAGACCTTCCTTTCTATTCTCTATGTCCACCAATTTGTTTATTTCTATCAATAGTAGTTGCATACTCTTGTAAATTCATACCCTTTAAAATAGCATTTTTGCCATACTTTTTCTTAATAACTAACATTGCTTTTTGAATTGCCTTCTCACTTAATTCTTCATGTAACTTTTCCACTTTTTCTTGATAATTTGTGAATAAGTCTAATTGTTCATAAGGACATTCAGTCTTAGCAATAGTTTCATCAACAAGATTATTAACAGAGATATTAATACGCCTTATCAAAAGTTTATTGTTAGCAATTCGTTCGTACAACTCAATTACAGCATCCATAATAATTTTAGAAGATGAAGTTTTATGGTCCAAGTTTATTGTTCCATGAGAATGCTTTGGAACTCTTCTGCCATATCTATCAAGAGTAATTTCACCTATGTAAGAGTTACTAATGACTGGATTTAGTAAGTTTTCAATATCATATCCAATAGTTAAAACAATTTGGTTGGTAACTAAATTTTTAGAAACTAAATCTAACGCTAAAAGTTCAGCCATTTCTTTAATAATTATCTTAGTTTGTTCATAATTATAAGGAGAATGTAAAACTTGACCAGAGCAAATACTGCTGCTTTCAGGCTTATATGATTTTACATCTTTAATAGTAACAGGCTCATAGCCCCAAGCATGGTCAATTAAAAGTTCGGCATTAATTCCAAACAACTTATAAAGTAAATCTTCATTTTTTAGAGAAAATTTAGCAATATCGCCCATAGTAAATAGACCATGCAATTCAAGTTTTTTACGGTATCCACTTCCAATACGCCAAAAATCAGTTAAAGGTGTATGATTCCACAGTAATTTTCTATATCTCATTTCATCTAAACAAGCAATTCTAACGCCAAACTTATTAGGACTAACATGTTTAGCAACAATATCCATTGCAACTTTACACAAATACATATTGGTACCAATCCCAGCAGTTGCAGTAATTCCAGTAGAATTATAAATATCCTGAATTACTTTAGTAACTAATTCACTAGCTTTCATATTATAAGTTTTTAAATAAGGTGTAAGATCAATAAAGACTTCATCTATTGAATATACATAAATATCATCTGATGAAAACCACTTTAAATAAATTTTATAAATATTTGTGCTATATTTTATATAATATGCCATTCTAGGTGGAGCAACTATGTATGTTAATTCTAAATCAGAATTTTTCTTCAAAGCAATATCATCATAAGAAGAACCAGTAAAAATCATATTAGGAGCTTTAAGTTTTCTTTTAATGTTAATTTCATTCACTTTTTGTATAACTTCAAATAATCTAGCTCTACCAGATAGTCCATAGGACTTTAAAGAGGGACTAACAGCAAGACATATTGTTTTTTCAGTTCTACTACTATCAGCAACTACTAAATTTGTAGTTATAGGATCAAGCCCACGTTCCTGACATTCAACAGATGCATAGAAACTTTTTAGATCAATTGATGCATATATATGTTGTTTGTTGTTTTTTGTACCAACTAGACTATTTGCATATTGTTTACTGATTGACATACTGACCAATTCCTTTCTATATAAATTACAGTTTAATGTTTATAGATAGAGTATAACACAAATGTTTGCAAATGTAAACATAGGTTTGTGAAAAACTTTTGGAAATTTTTACAAAATAAATAGTAAGATATTATATGAAAACAAAATTGCATTTTTAATAAAAAGCATAGAAATTAAGATTTCTACACTTTCTATTAAAACTATTCAAATTCTTTTATATCTTCTGCAATCAACTTTTCCTTTTAAGAAAGTAGATAATTTTTCTCCACTTATTAAAGCTTCCTTTTGTTGTTTAGTGAGGGTTTTTATATGATATTCTAATTTGCATGCTAAAGACTTATCTTTACTCCTGAAGGCAGTTTCAAGTTTAATAACATTATGAGATTTTGTATACTTAGCACCATTTTTATTTTTGTATAAATGTTCATGTAGACGATTTTCCAAATTACTTGTCATGCCAGTATATATTGAATTATCAGCACACCTCAACATATAAGTATAATACATTAATAGAACTCCTATTTATAAGAATAATTATATTATATATGTTTATAAAATAAACGTCAATAATTTTAAGGCTATAATGCTTAAAGAATAATGAAAACGAATTACCACATAAATATATTTAAAGTTAGCACGATTTGTGACCCTAATCGTGTTACTAATACTTGCCGTTGTTGGATTAAGTGCAGTGTTTAGTGACAAGGGAATATTCAACAGAGTAGAAAGTGCAGGAGCAAAGTACAATGAAGCAAAAGCAAGAGAAGTATTAGAAACTGTGTTATCAGCAGATGGACAGTATGAAAAAAATATAAATCCAGAATATAACCAAGATGAATTCCTAGATGAATTAATAAAAAGTGAAATACCAGGATCAGATGTAAAAGGTGATGTAGCTATAATTGGAGAATATGCATATGAACTA
>CATKDT010000013.1 GCA_949746675.1 uncultured Clostridia bacterium | reverse complement strand
TTTCTCCTGCATTTTCTGCTCTACTAAATACTCCCTTATCGCTAAATACTGTACTTAGCGAGACAGCTGCAAGAATTAGTAGTACTATTAGGGTCACTACTGATACAATTAAATTGTGAAGATCTCAATATTTGTTTGATTTCTTCACAATTTATTATAATTATTCAATTCCATCTAAACATTTATCATAGATAAAATCCATAAGTTCTTGTAGTCTTTCTTCTTTTTCATAGTATTCTATAAGCTTCGTTCCAAATTCCACTTTATTTTCCTCTGATATTGATATAAGTCCTCTTCCATGTTTTATTAGTTCGTGATTTGCAATCAACATTGCTGTTCTTTTATTTCCATCATTGAATAATTGCATTTTCATTAACTTGCACATTAGAACTATTATTCTTTCTGTATCACATTCAATTTTATTAACTTCTTCTAATAGCACATTTAATTTATCCATACTTGGTATTTCTGGCTTCCAATTCGTTCCAGCCATCTTTACTTCATATATTCTAATTTTCCCGAGGCGCTTCTATTAAGTTACTTCCAACTAAGCTATGTGTACTTGCTATGTAATTATATTGTATTTCATCTTGTATTGTAGAAAGTATGAATTGCCATGCATGCTTAAGGTTATTTATAATTATAATTTCATCTACTCTTAAATGTGCTATATTACCACCATCATATATTTGTTGTGTTTCTGGAAATGTTACTGCTATTCCTTCTAATTTAGCACTTTTCCATATTAAGTCCACTACATTTCTTTTTGCCAAAAATATATTTTGTTCCAATGTTAAGTTATATCTATCTTTCAAGTATTTATTCCTCCTTTTATCATATCACCTAAATTTCATAAAAGATGGGGTTATTATAAATAAAATTATATAACACTTTTATTGACTTATCAAGCACTTTTAAAAACTTTTCATTAAAAATTGGTTGGTTTGGACAATTTATGTAGATCTAATACTTTTGTACCAAATCTCTTCCTTCAATCTGTCAACTGGATATGCATTTATTCTAGTTGTTTTTAAACTCACAGTTTTTTAGATGATTAATATAAAACTTATCTTTTTTGTATACTTCTATTACATCAAATCTAATAAAACTATTTTGAAGTTTATTTTTTAAGACATATAATCTCGTTGTCAGAGTAATTTTTCTTTGTTTTGCTTTGTTCACCGCTAATGCTGGCGTTCCAAATTCTTTACTACTCCTTGTTTTTACTTCGATAAAACAATATTCATTTGTTTTCATATCTTCTGCTATTATATCAATTTCGCCTTTTTTACATCTAAAATTCTTTTCGATTACATTATAATTACTACTTTCTAAATACCTTATTGCTGCGCTTTCTCCATCTTTTCCAATCTCATGATTTTTATACATAATTCCACTCCTACCTTTCGTTTATTACATACTTGCCAGCTCCTATGTTCTTTATAAAATTATCAACTTCAAGCATGAATAAAATCTCATTAACTTCATTTACTTTTTTATTAGTTATTCTTGATATTTCATTTGGTGTTATTGGTATTGTTCCAATATTTTGATATATTTCCATATACTCGTTTTTTACTTTATGTTCTTTTGTAAAATTATACCCTTCATATTCTAATATTTCTAAAATATCCGATGGTGATACTACCAAATATGCTCCTTCTGAAATTAGTTTATTAGTTCCCCCGCTTCTAACTTTATCAATATTTCCAGGAATACAAAAAACAGGTTTTCGTTGTTTCATAGAATATCTTGCAGTTATTGTACTACCACTTTTATATTTTGCTTCAACTACAAGTGTTGCAACACTAAGTCCACTTATTATCCTATTTCTTTTAGGAAATCTATTCATGTCTACTGGTGTATCTTCTTCCCATTCAGTTATAATACATCCACCTTCTTCTATTATTTCGTTATATAGTTTTTTATTTTCTTCTGGATAAATATGATTAAATCCTGAAGCTAGTACTGCAATAGTTTTCCCTTTTTTATCTTTTGAATATTCATGTGCCACTGTATCCACTCCTCTTGCCAGTCCACTAATAACCGTTAAGCCTTGCTCAGATAAAAAGCTTGAAAATCTTTTTGCTTGTTCAAATCCATATTGGTCAATGTCACGCGACCCAACTATTGCTATTGATGGATTATCAAGTAATGAACTATCTCCTTTTACATATAATTTCTTAGGACATCCTTTTATTTCTTTTAATCTTCTAGGATATCTTTCATCTGTATCTTTTATTATTTCTATACTATCTTTCACATTATTCCTTTCTATTTAAATATTCAATAAGTTCCATAGAGATTTTAGTTTTTTCTATCTAAACTTCTATAGCTAATAGCTTCTATAATATGTTTCTTTTCTATATTTTTCTTTTTATCTAAATCAGCTATTGTTCGTGCTACTTTAAGTATTCTACTATATGCTCTAGCACTCAGTCCTAGTTTATTAAAAGCAAGTTCTAATATTTTCTTGCTTTCATTATCAATTTTGCAATATCTTTCTATTAATTTTGGAGTTAATGCTGAATTAAAAAATATACTTTCATTTTTATATCTATTAAGTTGAATCAATCGTGCTTCAGTTACTCTTTTTCTAATTTGACTTGAAGTCTCTGAATTATCATTTTGTAATTTTTCATACTTTAAATTATGAACTTGGATTTGAATGTCAATTCTGTCTATTAATGGACCACTTACTTTATTCATATATCTTAATATTGCTTGTGGACTACATGTGCATTCATGTATATTTGAGCCATAATATCCACAAGGACACAGATTCATTGCTGCCACTAACATAAATTGACTTGGATATAAAATGCTTGAATTTATTCTACTAATTGTTATCTTTCCATCTTCTAATGGAATTCGTAGTAGTTCTAATATTTCTTTATTAAACTCTGGTAATTCATCTAAGAATAATACTCCTAAATGTGCTAAACTAATTTCTCCTGGTTTTGGAATACGTCCTCCACCGAATTAAAGAAACTTTTGTAATACTATGGTGTGGACTTCTAAAAGGTCTTTGTACAATTATTGGATTTGTTTTATCTAAAGTTCCAGCAACGCTATGAATTTTTGTAACTTCTAATGTTTCTTCAAAACTTAGTTCAGGTAAAATTGTTGGAATCCTTTTTGCAATCATTGTTTTGCCACTTCCGTGGATTTCCGCTCATAAGCAAGTTATGTCCGTCCAGCGGCTGCAACTTCTACTGCTCTTTTTACAT
Organism: uncultured Clostridia bacterium; assembly: GCA_949746675.1. GTDB lineage: Bacteria > Bacillota > Clostridia > TANB77 > CAG-508 > CAG-793. Next base: position 629 of record CATKDT010000013.1, on the reverse strand, counting down.
TTTCCTGTCCTTTCACATCTGAGAAATCCAGCTTTTCTATATAACTTGTGTTAATTAAATTATTATATGGTTTTTGTATCCCCTGTAAGTCTTCTCCTTCATTTAAAAAATTTACAACTTCTAATAAATTCTTTGCTCCTTTTATTATAATATCTTTAACTATTGATGCTTCTTTTAAGTTTTCATATGGAATTATTAGTCTTTTTATTCCTATTTTCTTTGCCTCAATACATATTGGGAGTATTCCAATTACTGGATTTATTTTTCCATTTAGTGAAAGTTCTCCTATAAATGCCATATCACTAATATTAACTTTTTGTATTTTTCCTAGACTTGATAGAATTCCTATTGCTATTGGTAAATCAAGAAATGAACCTTCTTTTCTAATGTTTGCTGGAGCTAAATTTATTACAATTTTTCTACTTAATGTTTCAAATTCAGAATTCTTTAATGCTGTTCTTACTCTTTCTTTGGATTCTTTTATACTTGTATCAGGAAGTCCCACTATTGTCCACTCTGGCATTCCTGCGGATACATCAACTTGAACATTTACAACATAGCCATCTAATCCATCTAGTTGTATACTTTTTATAATTGATAACAACTTAATCTCTCCTTTTTATATTTTA
>CATKDT010000012.1 GCA_949746675.1 uncultured Clostridia bacterium | reverse complement strand
TTTATTATTAAGCCAAAAAAGGCTATCTATTTTAGGAGATATATTGCAAATGAGTTATGCAATAATTAGAAATGCTAATTATAAGAAAGATAATTTAGCAGGTCTATACAAACACAACGAAAGAAAAAACACTAATTATTCTAATAAAGAAATTGCAAAAGAAAAATCAAGATATAATTATTCAATTAAAAAATGTAATACAACCTATACCAATGCAATTAAAATATTGCAACAAGAAAATAACTTACAAGGTAGAATTATAAAAACTACTAATGTTGTATGCGAATTTATTATCACATCTGATAAAGAATTTTTTGATAGTATTGGAGAAGACGAAACAAAAAGATATTTTCAAACCGCATATAATTTTGTTGCACAATATAAAAACTTAGGCGAACAAAATATTTTATCAGCAGTAGTTCATAATGATGAAAGTACGCCTCATCTTCATTTAGTATTTGTTCCAGTTGTCCAAAAATTCGACAAAAACAGTGGCAAAAAAATAAATAAAATTGCTTGCAGTGAATATTGGAAAGGCAAAGACAGCTACAGACAATTACAAGATAGTTTTTATAAGTACATAACTGATAATGGCTTTAACCTAGAACGTGGCAAACAACAAAAAGTAGAACATCTAAGCACAGAAAAACTAAAGCAAATTACTGATTATGATAATATAAAGTATGAAATGACACAAGAAAAAGTACAACATTTAGAAACTAAAAATACATCACTAATTGTTCAACAAAACAAAGAATTAATTGAATACACTAATAAGTTAAAATTACAGCTTAGTAAATCAATTAATGCTGTTCAAAGTGTAGAAATACTGCAAAATGAAAATACAAAACTAAAGCAAGAGAATACACATTTAAAATATCAAAATAACATTTTATTAAAATATCTTAATAAAGCTATTGAACTTGTTTATGTATGGTTTAATTTTCCAAAAGATAGTTTTAAATATATCTTAAATTCTCTTGTAAATGATAATGATAAAGACAAATAATACAGTAGCTTTATAGAATTTAAAAACTGATGTAGCAATATGTTACATCAGTTTTTTAGGTAAATGTTAGGAGTTTCTCCTATTTGGTGTGCTATATTTATCATTTTGTTTATTAAGATTTTACCTCATTTTTTATGTGTTAGGCAGAATTTTATCTTTTGTTTTTCTTCTATAACATTACTCTACTTTTTCTTAAGCCCTTCTTTTAATTTACATAATAATTAGTGATTTAGAGAAACTACTGGGCAATATCCAAGATCATCGGTATAGCCCGCTCTATCTAGACGCGCACTCGAAGCTGTCGCAATGCTCGAATCTCCCGCTCCGTTGGAAAGCGTTTGGAGAAGCTATCCATTGAACCGAGTTAACCGCTAAGACTTTTGACTGCATAATATTGCTATTTAATCCAGGATAAAGTGAAGCGGATAGTCCTCCTCCGCTCATAACACCAACCATATCCATACTGATTTAATATCCCACAGCCTATTCTTCCTCTAGTCGGCTCATATTCTTCCACATACGCGTTATATGCTTTAGTCCACATTTCTCTACTAGGAGCCCCAATTGCATAATATGCATCCGCTGTTTTATATTCGTCGTTCCAAACATTCGGATCCGTTAGCCACGCAACACAATGCTCATGTAGTAAATTAATGGCAGAACCTCCAGCTCCCACACTCCACAGTGGACATTGTCTTCTCAGCATTACCCCTCCATCTATTGGATTATAACTTATATAACTACTTAACGTTGTTGTTTTAGTTGTATCATAATCTCTTTTTAAGTAGATTGTTCCTGCGCCATCCCCAAAGTATCCATTTGGATTTTCATCGTCTCCCTCATCATAATAGAATATTCTCCACGTGCCACCAGCTGGTGGATTATAGTCTATTACTTTTGTTCCAAGTAATTCTTTGTAATCGTCCATTGATTTTATCCTTGCTTTTGCCTCTGCTATTGTTATCCCGTCTATTGTTGTTACTTTTGCAGTAGCTGATGCTGATGTATTTCCTGCGTTGTCTGTTGCTGTAAATGTTATTGTGTATTCTCCTTCTGCTGTTGCTGTTAGTTCTAAGACTTCACCTGAATTTAATGTTCCTGTGGCTTTTGATGTTCCATCTTCTGCTAATTTTATTGTGTCTGGAGTTACTGCGTAATTAATTGTCTTTAATCCACTTTGAGTATCTGTTGCTTGTGCTTTTATTGTTATTTTCATTCCACTTGATGTTGCATTTGTTTCTGTTAATGTTGGGGGAGTTGTATCTATTTTAGGTATAATTTTTATTACTCGTGGTGTTGATTGCTCGCCTTCACTATTTTTTGCTGATATTGTAAATATTGTTTCTGTTGTATCTGATGTTGTTAGTGTAAATGCTCCACTACCTATGGAAACTGAGCTTGTTATATCTGTTCCATTTTTTGTTACTTTGATTGAGCTTGTGTCTAATGCTCCTTTGTTGTTTTTTACAGTTACATTTACTGTAATTGTTTTTGCCTCTTTAGTCCAAGTGTCATTTCCTGTAATTGTGTATCTTATTTCTATTCCGTCATCTTCGCCAATATAGTCAATTATTTTAGGCTCGTTTCTGTCTATCTTCCATATAAAGCCGTCTACTGTTACTTCGTCATTGTCTGTTCCGCCAATTTGTCCTATTTTATTTAATTGTTCGTCTAGCTTTTGATTGTAAGTTGTTTCATCTGGTCGTTCTTCATATTTCATCATTTTAACTTCGCCTAGTGCTAGTTCTAAGGTTTCTCTTGATTTTTCCTTTCCATATTTTGTAGTTGCTTGATTTGCTCTACTAAATATTCCGTCTTGATTAAATACTGCACTTAGCGAAACTCCTGCTAAGATAAGTAAAACTATGAGGGTCACGACTAACGCAACTAACGTTATACCTTCTGTGTTTTTTAGATTTTGTCTAATGTTCATTTTGTTTTTTCCTCCTAAAGATTTATTTATAAAAGTCGAGGCACTCTCGATTTTTATAATAAAAAATATAATAAAATTATAAAAAACAAAAGGAAGATATAAAATGAAAAAATATGAAGCAAAAAACAGTAATGTGATTGGTCAATTGGTTCATAATTATCGTAAATTTAGAAAATTAAAAAAGGTTGACTTATGCAAACAATTACAATTACACGCTGTGTATATAGATAGTACAGAATTAAAAAGAATTGAAGAAGGAAAAATGATAGTAAAAGATTTTGAGCTTATTGCTTTTTGTAAGGTACTAGATATACCTTA
>CATKDT010000011.1 GCA_949746675.1 uncultured Clostridia bacterium | reverse complement strand
TTCTAGTTAATATTAAAAATACAGCGACTTTAACTAAATATCTTTTTTTCTTATAAACGCTCTCTTCTGTATTCCCCCCATAATCTTCAGATTTTTCAATTTCATTCATATATCTTTATCCTACACTTTCCATATATTTATTAATGCTTTCTTCATCAACCCTCATTGCAAGTATTGTTTCTTCTATTAATTTATCTAATTCCCAGCCTAGCATTTCTGCGCCTTTTAATATTATATCTCTAGAACATCCTGCTGCAAATTTCTTATCTTTAAATTTCTTTTTTACTGATTTTACTTCCATATCTTGAACACTCTTTGAAGGTCTCATAAGTGCCACTGCACCAATTAATCCAGTTAATTCGTCTGTTGCATATAATATCTTCTCCATTTCATGTTCTGGTTTTATATCAACATTTATACCATAACAATGACTAGCAGTTGCTCGTATTATTCTTTCATCAATTTCTCTTTCTTTCATTATTTCTTGTGATTTTATACAGTGCTCTTCTGGGTATTTTTCAAAATCTAAATCGTGTAAAAGTCCTACTATTCCCCAAAATTCTTTTTCGTTGGCATATCCTAATTTTTCTGCAAAATATTTCATAACTCCTTCAACTGTAAGAGCATGTCTAATATGAAAATTCTCATTGTTGTATTCTTTTAATAATTTAAATGCTTCATTTCTTGTTAATTCTTTCATCTCTCTAATTCCTTTTCTATTTTTTGTTATTTTAACATATTTTTTTGCAAAGTGTATATAGTTTATCTATTAAAATGGTAACAATATTCTAATTAATAATTTATTCGCATTCATTCCATATGATACATTTAATCTTGGTATCTTATAGTCATTATCTTTTTTTGATGCTTTCCTATATTCTTTTTTAGTTGGTCCAAATATAAATGCCATCTTGTAATTTTCATCTTTTAATGCTTTTATATAATCCTCGTTATATGCTCCAAAAGGAAAACAATGTACATTAGTATCTGTTATATTTTCTCTAAATAAACGTACATCTTCAACTTCATCTTTATACCTCTTGTTCTTCAATACATTGGGTTCATGTAAGGCATATGAGTGTGAAGCAAATTCAATGTTTGGGTATTCTTTTTTCGCTTTTGCAAGCGTTTCTTTTGATATATATGTTTTTAAATTACCATTCCATTTCTCATTTTTCTCTTTCATATAGTTTCCTATTAGAAATACAGTTGCATTCATTTCATATTTTTTTAACAATGGAAATGCGTAATTGTAATTTGACAAAAAACCATCATCAAATGTTATTAGCACTGACTTATATGGTAATTTAATTTTGCCTTGTTTCCAATCATAAAATTCTTTTAGTGTTAACGTTTTAAATTTATGATTTTTTAACATTTGTAATTGTTCTTCAAAGTTATCTAACTCTATTGTCCATTCTTGTTCTTCCTTAAATTTTTCTTTTTCTTCTCTTGTTCCTATATTATGATAGCAAAGTACTGAAATCTTTGGATTGTTTATTATATATATAATATTTATTACTAATATTACAAAAATTATTATGCTTCCTATAATGATTTTCTTCTTCATACTTTTATGTTTATACTCCTTTTCTACTATTTTTACCATTCTTTGACATCAATATATTCATTGTCATTATAAACTTTATATCTTCAATTGCTTTTTCTATATTCATCATTCCATTACCAATAGGATAATAAACTGGGTATACCTTGTATTCTTTCCCTGCCACTTTTTTTATAAAACTTTGTTTTCTACATTGTGATACAGATATGTTCTCATTTAATACAATAGAACTGACTTGATTTCCTAATGTTATAATTACTTTTGGGTTAATTATCTCTATCTCTTTACATAGCAAATCTAGATACTTACTATAAATAGAATTAGGCAATATTCTTGCATCTATTTGAGTACACTTTCCCAAATTAGTTATGAAATATTTATATTTTTCTACATTTTCATATACTAAATCGGCAAACTTCTCATCCCATTCATGAGGTTTCTTTTTCATAATATCTTCATATATTTTTTCATCAAGAAGTCCTACTCTATAAAATAATTTCCATATATTTTTAGTTCCTATCCACGGAGATCTTCTGCCTCCCCAATTAGGATCTGATGCTATATTTCTCCCTGTTGGGTTCATAAAAACAAAACAAATATCTGGTCTTTTACTACACCCTCCATTATATATAGATGTTAATTCTTTTGCTCCATATGTTATCTGCAATTTGTCATATTCCTCTTTCAAATCTTCTAATTGCATATCTATTGCTCCTACTTAATTTCTCTAAAATCATTTCTACTCCATAGCCATAATGGAGTGTGTATATCAATAGGTTTGTATTTCGTTCCTTTAAATAATTCATTCCATTTATCAACTACTATGCTTTGTACATCATTTTTATTTAGTTCTTCATCAGTTATTAATCCTAATTTGTGTGTT
>CATKDT010000010.1 GCA_949746675.1 uncultured Clostridia bacterium | reverse complement strand
TTTGCCCTCTTCTACCTTACCAGTTTGCAGTACAGTTCCATCGTAATCTACGAATGTTACTGTATACTCGATTGGAGTATCAGGTACAGGTGGATTCGGGTCAGTAATATCCTTTTCCGTGTAGGTCGCAGTATAAGTCGTGTCTTTCGTTGCGGCTACCACTGTCGGGTTCCATCCTGCAAAGGTATACGTCTTGCCATCTGCATCAGGTCTTGTCGGGTTTGCTGGCGGAGTAGGCATTTCGCCTCTCTTCACGGTCTCAGTCTTAAGCACGCTTCCATCATAATTGACGAAAGTGATCTTGTACTGCAGAGTCGGAACAACAATGTCCTTTGCCGTGTAGGTCGCAGTGTATGTCGCGTCTTTCGTTGCAGCTACTACTGTTGGGCTCCAGCCGTTAAAAGTGTAGGTCTTGCCATCTGCATCAGGTCTTGTCGGGTTTGCTGGCGGAGTAGGCATTTTGCCTCTCTTCACGGTCTCAGTCTTAAGCACGCTTCCGTCATAATCGACGAAAGTAATTGTATACCAACGGTGTGTCGGTCTATACGTGTCATCACCACTTCCGCTATTGCGCTTAATAGTCAGGTATGCGACTTTGTCAGGAATAGGCTCATAGTTCTTTGCATCACCCGCGAAGTGAGCAATAACTTTGTAGAATCCTGTCGCAATCTTCCCATTACCTTCATAGGTAACAGTCACACCCTCTGGCAGTTGTCCTCTTACAAATAAGCTATGAGATTTGCCGTTGTAGATTACTGTGTCATCATTGAAATGGACATTAGTCATATCATAAGTTGCCTTAGTAATGGTGTACGTTCCCATGATGAACTGTACTCTGATATCTTCCCTTGAACATGTGCCAGTAATCCGATACTCGCCAACATCAGTTCCGTCTTCCTTCTTCAGGTGAATGCACTGTTTCAACTCTTCCTTAGTGAGATTTCTCTCACCGTTAAGAACGGTAAATTCAAAATCCAAATCCTGAATAGGCTGTCCATACACGCTTGTGCGTGACATGATGTCAATTTGAACATCAATATAGGCAGGTCCATTCTCAATCTCTGTGTTACCAGGATTTTCGGGATCTTTAGGATCAGTTGAATTTGTCGTTCCAGGTTTGTTGGTACCAGGCTTCTCTGTTCCAGAGTTCGGTTTTCCGTTTTGGTGGTTGTCATCATTGCTAGTTGTGTTCTTCGGTACGATGGTCAGATGCGCTGTCATGTCAGGAATAGGATTGTAGTTTGCTTCATCTCCAGTGAACTTTGCTGTTACGGTGTACGTTCCCACTTCAGTGGGGTCACTGCTATAGTTGTAGCTTACCTTTACCCCTTCGGGCAATTTACCAGTAATGGTAATATTCTGGATTTCTCCATTATACTCCACTTGCTGGTCCTCAAAGTGTACATTGCTCATATCGTATGTTGCTTTGGTAATGGTGTACTCACCAGGAATAAACTTTACCTTGAGCCCAAGCTCTTGGTCCGCCGTGCCTGTGATGGCATATGTGCCAACTTCGTTGCCAGGTTCTTTCTCGAACGTGAGGTGCTCTTGGAGCTCCTCTTTGGTGATGGTAATTCCGCTCTTCAAAGCATCAAAGCTGAAGTCGAAGTCTTCTACCACGTTTTCGCCGTAGACGCTGGTAGCGTCCATGATGCTGACGATCAAATCGTCACTGCCGTCCGGAATCTGGTTAGGATTAGGCTCGTTGTCGCCGCCGCTGCACTTAACCATCAGGGTAATGAGCCCGATGAGCAGTATGCTCAAGAGACCTATCCGTATCACCCATACATTCTTGTTGTTTTTCATAGCTGTTTACCTCCATTTAATAAATTTGTACTTGGTTGACTGTTGCTTGCATAGTTTTGTTTCTCATCCCTCCAATTTAATTTTCAATGTGCGCTGCTCCACTTTCGTGGGTAGTGTGTTATCTAGCGTAGTTACTCGCCAGAAATCTATTCAAAAAGGCATAGTGCCTCTACTATAATTATAAACTATTTTACATAATATGTCAAATGTTTTACATAAATTTATACTAAAAATTAGAAATTTGTAAAATACTCTTTTTAATAAAAATAACAAATCCTATATATAAGATTACAGTCGTTTTATATCTTCTTATAAAATGTATTTTTATATAATATAAAAATAGAAGAAGTATTGCATTTACTTCAATACTCCTTCTATTTTTTTGTATTATATAGTTAAGTTTTATCACAATACTTTTATCAGGATTTTTATTTAACAACTATTTTGTAACTATATTCAGCTTTATCTTGTACTGTTTTCAATCCTTCATATGATATCGTTACTGTTCCACCATTTGCTTTTAAGTTATTTAGTACTTTTGTGTTTGTTGCTTCGTACTCATCTTCTGGAATAAGATCATCTATACTTATTCCTAAA
>CATKDT010000009.1 GCA_949746675.1 uncultured Clostridia bacterium | reverse complement strand
TGTAGTGTTTTTGGTATTGTTGCTATTGCAAATAATGTTATCATTAGTATTATTATTAGATTAAATTTTAGTTTTGTTTTTTGTTTCATAATACTCCTTGTCTAACTATTTTTATTATAAATTTTAATATACTCCTTTGTAGACATACCAGTATGAACCAGATGCTCCATTAGATGGATATGCTGAGCTACTATTAGCAGTTACATCTGAATATTGTGTTGTTCCTTTAGTTGTTGTTGTGCTTTTCACATATGATACTATTTTCAAAAAAAGTTTATATGTACCACGTTCTCCATTGTGCCAAATGTAACCGCTTTGATTATTTCCATAATATAAATAAGGGATACAACTAGTTTGACAAATAGAGCATGGTGAAGAATAGTGTCCCACAACCGAAGACCCACAATCAGAGTAAATTGGTCCCGATACAGAAAAACAACCAGTTCTAGAATTAATTGTATATGAGCTCCATGCTGAACTTCCAGGGTGTCCATTATACCAAATCGTAGTTTCTCCTTGTCTTTTTTCTCCATATACATTAGTAACAACTGTACTCCATTTCGTCCAAGTATATAATTTAGTTGTTCCTGATGCTGTTTTAGTGCTCTTATTATTTTTCGCATCATATACTATTACTTTGCAACTATGACTTCCTGTACTTAAGCCTGTTATATTTACTGTTTTTGTTACACTTGATGTTGTTGCTGTGCACGTTTCTGTTCCTTTTAACACATCATCTACATAAAATTCAAACTTTACTGCTCCACTTTTTATGTCTTGTGCTGTTGCACTTAGTGTTATTCCTGTTTCTGAATATTTTGTTGCTGTGAATGCTGTTATTGTTGGTCCTTCATTATCAAAGTTAAATCTTTCACTTCTTCTTTTTGCTGTTGCTCCACTTTCTGTTTCTAATAATATCCATAGATAATATGTTCCAGTGACATTATTTTTTGTTATTGTGTCTCCATTTTTACAGTTTTCTGTAAATGTGTTGTCTGCTGGTTCTGTTACACTATTGCTCCATTGATATTTCATAGTTTTTATTTTTTCTTCTGTTTCTTGTAATTTTATCTTTGTTGAATGTTCTTTTTCCCATGTTGTATTTCCATTTGGCTCAAATTCTATTCCTGGCATTATTCCTGTTACTTCTACTGTTGTACTTGCCATTAAATCTCCATATGCTTTTATTGTGTATTCTCCATTTTGTGTTGCTATATATGGTGGATTTACTGTTATTTCTGTTTTTACATTATCATATGGATATTCTGCTATCTTTTCTCCATTTATCCATATCTCTATTTTGTTTATTCCATTTTTTTCTTCTATTGCTGTTATATTTATTATTGCATTTTTCTTATCACTAGCTAGTTGTACTGTCGCATTTACTGTTGGAAATACTAAATCCTTAGGATTTCCTAGATATCTGCCTATCTTTGGCACACTTCTGTCTAGTTCATATGCATATTCCCCAACTATTACAACATCACCTTTTACTTCTGAGCTTGGTATCTCACTTTTTATTAATTCATCTAAAAATTCATCTTTATTATATTCTGGGTTTATATTTTTTTCATATTGTCCATCTGCTAATAATACTGTTTCCAATGTTTCTCTTGCCTTCGCTTCATTGTACTTTTCTCCTGCATTTTCTGCTCTGATAAATACTCCTTTATCGCTAAATACTGTACTTAGCGAGACAGCTGCAAGAATTAGTAACACTATGAGGGTCACTAATTGTGCATAATCACTACAAAGATCAATTTTTCT
>CATKDT010000008.1 GCA_949746675.1 uncultured Clostridia bacterium | reverse complement strand
TTTCTCCTGCATTTTCAGCTCTGCTAAATACTCCTTTGTCGCTAAATACTGCACTTAGAGAAACAGCAGCAAGTATTAGTAACACGATTAGGGTCACTAGTTGTGCAACTTCTTATTTTCTTAATTATTTAATTTATTAATTATAAATACCTATTTTTCTTTTGCTTGTCTATTTTTTTACATACCACCTATCTCCTTCTTTTCCATTAATTGGATATTTATTTAAATTTGCAGATTCTACTGTATCTAGTTTAGTTGTTCCTTTTGAGTAAGTAGTATTTCCAACAAATTCTTTTATTGCTATATTTAGTTGTACACACTTTGCCCACACATAACATTCACCAAAGTCACACCTAGAACAAACTATGCATGCCTTTCTACTATTGAATGGTTTCTGACCATATTTGTATACTGGATATAACCAATCTCCTTTTTCTGCATAACCGCCAATTATTAAGTTCTGAACAACCATAATATTGATAGCCTGATATAAAATAACCATTTGTACTATCAATTATACGACAATGTCGTGAAACACTCTGAGTACACGCACCACACTTTGTAATAACTGTATGTTTCTCAGGCGCTAATTCCCATTTTGTTGTTTCATTTACCGACCATACTTCCCATGTATATAATTTTGTTTTTGCCAATATAGTACTGCTTTTTGTTATATTTCCTACTACATCAGTTACTATTACATAACATTCTTTATTTTCTGTCATCTCTGTTCCATTCCATATATATGTTGCTGCTCCTTCTGTTATCTCCTGTGTATCTACTTTTATGCCATCTACATAAAATTCATATTTTGCTATTCCACTTTTGTTGTTGTCATTTGCTGTTGTTGTTAATGTAAATGATGAGTCTGTAGTTGGTGTTGACGTTAGCTCTACTGTTGGTCCTTCATTGTCAAAGTTAAATCCTTCACTTCCACAGATATTTGTCTTTCCTGTGTCTGTTGTTAATAGTATCCATAAATAATATGTTCCTGTAAAATCCTTGCCTGTTATTACGTTATCGCTTGGGCATGTTTCTATGAATTCTGTTTCTGCTGGTGGATTTGCATTGCTTGTTGTCCATTTATATTTCAAACTTATTACTCTTTCCCCTGTTTCTTTTACTATTATTTTTGTTGAGTGACTCTTCTTCCATTCTGTACTTCCATATGGTGAGAATTCTACTGCTGGTACTATGCCTGTTACTTCTACAGTTGTGCTTGCCATTAAGTCTCCATATGCTTTTATTGTGTATTTTCCATTTCTATTTACCGTAAATGGCTCTGTTATTTCTGTTTTTATATTGTTATATGTTTTTGTTAGAGTTTCTATTTTTTCTCCTGCAAACCATATCTCTATTTTGTTTATTCCATTCTTTTCTTCTAGTGCTGTAACTATAAAGCTTGCTGTTCTGTAATCTGGTGCTAATACTGGATTTGTTGCAGTAACTGTTGGAAATACTAGGTCTTCTGCTTTTCCTAGGTAACGTCCTATCTTTGGTACACTTCTATCTAATTCATATGCGTACTTTCCAATTATTGCAACATCTCCTTTTATATCTGCTCCATCTATTTCATTCTTTATTAAATCATCAAGAAAATCGTCTTGGTTATATTCTGGATTTATATTTTTCTCATATTGTCCATCTGCTAATAATACTGTTTCCAATACTTCTCTTGC
>CATKDT010000007.1 GCA_949746675.1 uncultured Clostridia bacterium | reverse complement strand
CAAAAGATGTAAAAGAAATATTAAAAGTAATTGGAGATTACTCAAAAGCGTTTGATTTACTTGATGATTATGACCATAGAACATTAAAGAAAATAGATAGAAATATAGATGAGAGAAAATTGAATATAGTGAATGTATAGAAGTTATAAATAAGTTAAAATTTAATGAAGAAGTTCATTGTTTGCAGTAGAAAGATATAAAAGAAAAGTTATTGATAATTTACAATAGTTATATATAAAGGACAGATAATTAAGTTTGAAAACTATCTGTCCTTTATGATATAATTGAAAAATTACAATTTTTAAATGTGTAAAAAGCAGAGAACATCTGCTTTTTTGTAGGTATCAACAAAAATTTTAATAAAAATATTGACAAGTGTTATATAGTGTTATATACTGTATAATGAAGAGGTAATAATTTGAAAGAATAACAACTATGTGTGATTTCCAAGAAAGGGATAAATTTTGATATGAAAATGATTATTAGTAATAGCAGTTCTGTTCCAATATATGAACAAATAAAACAATCTATTATAAATCAAATATTAGATGGAGAATTGAATGAAGATGAGCTATTACCATCAATTAGAGTGCTAGCACAAGATATAAAAATAAGTGCTATGACTATAAAAAAAGCCTATGATGAATTAGAAAAAGAAGGATACTTAAAATCTATACAAGGAAAAGGAACTTTTGTAGCGCCGAAAAATACAGAACTTGCAAAAGAACAAGCGCAAAAGGATATAGAAAAATATATAGATAAAATAGTTGATATTTCTAATAGATTTGAGATAGATGAAAACGATGTAATCGAAATGTTTAAAATTATTTATGGGGAGGATAAGTAGATGGAAAATATTATTGAGATTAAAAATTTAAAAAAGAAATATGATGATAAATTCGAACTTGGAAACATAGATATAGTAATACCAAAAGGAGTTATTGTAGGTCTTATTGGAGAAAATGGAGCAGGAAAAACAACACTAATAAAATCAATGTTAAATATTATAAAAATTGATAGTGGAGAAATAAGAATATTTGGAAAAGACTATAAAAAAGAAGAAAAAGAAATAAAAAAAGATATAGGTGTAGTTTTAGATAATATGTTTTTCCCAGAATTATTAAATGCAAAAGATATAAATAATGCTATGAAAGGTATATACAAAAACTGGGATAGCAAATTGTATTTTTCTTATTTAAAAGAGTTTGATTTACCAGATAATAAACCATTAAAATCAATGTCAAAAGGAATGAGAAAAAAGTTAGAAATAGTGTCAGCTATTTCTCATAAACCAAGACTACTAATATTAGATGAGCCAACAAGTGGATTAGATCCAGTAGTTAGATCAGAAGTATTAGAGATATTTCAAAAATTTATAGAAAATGAAGAACATTCTATATTATTATCAACACATATAACAAGTGATTTAGAGCATATAGCAGATGAAATTATATTTATAGATAAAGGGAAAAAGGTATTACAAAAATCAAGAGATGAGATAATTGATAACTATGGAATTTTAAAATGTGATATTGATTATTTTTCAAATATTGATAAAAAAGATATTATTGCATTTAATAAAACAAAATATGCCTATGAATTATTAGTTAGCAATAAAGAACAAGCAAGTAAAAAAT
>CATKDT010000006.1 GCA_949746675.1 uncultured Clostridia bacterium | reverse complement strand
TTTTTCATACTGACCATCTGCCAATAGTACTGTTTCTAATACTTCTCTTGCTTTTGCTTCATTGTATTTTTCTCCTGCATTTTCTGCTCTATTAAATATACCTTTGTTGCTAAATACTGAGCTTAGTCCAACAGCAGCAAGTATTAGTAACACGATTAGGGTCACTAGTTATGCTTATCATTAATTTTATTCAAATTGTGAATACTAAAAACAAAAGAAGACAAAATCTTTTTTATAAAGTATCTTGCTTTCTTTTGTTTATTTACTATACCATTTTATTATGTTGCTTCCACTCTCACATACCAATAGCCATCTTTTTCTCCAGAATCTGGGTATGTATTATAAAATTCTGATGTCACATTTCCATAGGATCTATCCCCTTTATTATACTTCTCTACTTCTAGCCAATAAGAGTAAACATCAAACTTTAACGTAACATAATAACGATTCCCAGCTCCCGCTGTACCTCCTTTTGAACCACCTGTACAATAATGATATGTTGATTTATCATACCAAGTAATATTATTGGTATGTCTGCTTATATAAGTTTCAGGACTGTAATAGGTTCCACCTGTTGTTGGAAAAACAATAGTTTTACCATCTTTATCTAATACAGGATTTTTATAACAAGTATAATATTCTGTTGCTGGATCTGTAATCGCATTAACTCTTGTAGTAGTTCCAGTTTTTTGAGTTTTAATAACATAAGTTGGATCAGCTGACCATTTAGTCCATGTATAAAGTTTTGTAGTTCCTTGTATACTTCTTGTGTTAAAATTACCTGCAAAATCATATATTATTACTTTACAATTATGAGTTCCTGTCGTTAATCCAGTTATTATTTTACTTTTTGTTACACTTGAATTTGTCACTGTTAAAGGCTCTGTTCCTTTTAACACATCATCTACATAAAATTCAAACTTTAATACTCCACTTTTTGTGTCTTGTGCTGTTGCACTTAGTGTTATTCCTGTTTCTGAATATTTTGTTGCTGTGAATGCTGTTATATTTGGTCCTTCATTATCAAAGTTAAATCCTTCGCTTCTCCACTTTAGTTTCTCTCCTGACTGTGTTTCCAACATTGTCCATAAATAATATGTTCCAGTTAATCCATTTTGTGTTATTGTATCTCCACTTTTAAAGGTTTGTTCTTCTGTAAATTCATCATCATCTGGTGTTGTTACACTATCTTTCCATACATATTTTGCTTTTACTACTTTATCTGCTGTTTCTTGTATTGTAACAACTGTTGTATGTTCTTTTTCCCATGTTTCATTTCCATTTGGTGAAAATTCTACTGCAGGGACTATACCTGTTACTTCTACTGTTATGCTTGCCATTAAGTTTCCATATGCTTTTATTGTATATTTTCCATTTTTATTTACTGTAAAGTTTTCTGTTATTTCTGTCTTTATATTGTCATATGTTTTTGTTAGTGTTTCTATTTTTTCTCCATTAAACCATATTTCTATTTTGTTTATTCCGTTCTTTTCTTCTAATGCTGTTACAGTAAAGCTTGCTGTTCTATAGTCTGTTGCTAGTACTGGCTCAGTTGCTGTTACTGTTGGAAAGATCAAGTCTTCTGCTTTTCCTAAGTACCTTCCTATC
>CATKDT010000005.1 GCA_949746675.1 uncultured Clostridia bacterium | reverse complement strand
TTGTACTAAAACTAAATTAAAATCACTTTTTCTATATCCAACTATATAAAAGAAAAATGTAGTTGTGTTTGTATCAAACACAAAGCCTTGCTCATATTTCGATGTCAACATAAAAGCATACAAAATCTCATAAGTATCTCCATCATTAACTGTTTCATTAAAAATTTCTCTCATTCTTTTTTTCTTTATTTCACAATCATTTGCATCATATTCCACTGCTTTTGTTTTTTTAGAAAATAATCCCATATTACTATTCCTCCTTTAATTCAAATTATTTAGTAATATATCACTTTGCAATATTATTTTCAACTATTTTTGCAAAAGAATTTATCATAAGCAAGCTGTAAAATCACTGCTAACACTATGAATAAAACAAAAGCAATAACAAATTTTGTATAGAATATTTTTTCAGTATTTTCTGATTGCCAGTTATTATCTATTGTGTATAAGACATAATCAGTAGAAACTTTTTTTTCATTACAAATAGGTTTTAAAAGATTTTTTGCTTTTTGAGAAAGTCCAATCTTTTTTCCTAATGGAAGTTCTATATTTTCTCCATTTTTAATTTTATTTGCAATTGCTCTATTCATTTGGGCAAGTATATGATTTCCATCTTCTAACTCAATAATATAATATGGACTATAATTTGCAGAAATATCAAATGCTGTTTTTTTGGTTTCTGCAAGTTTTCGCCAAGATGTTCCATTTGCTTTTTGTGTATAATGTTTTACCCATTTTGCTAAACTATACACATTTGTTTTTTCAATATTTCTGGGTATCACTTTTACATAGTCTATATCATTTATAACTTTGTCCCAATTTTCTAAATCGGTAATTGTAGTTATACCTTCTCCTGCCTTTAACCCTGTATAATCTTTAGTAGAATCACTTTTTATTTGATCGATACTAATACTTTTTTGTTCATATTTATCCCATAATATCCCTTCAATGTCAAAAGAAAAATAAAATAAAATACCAATAAATAATGACAATATAATCAATCCATAATTTATAATTTTTTGCATTTCTCTTTCTCCTTATTTGTTTTATTTCTCATAAAATATAGTATAAAAAATATTTTCTTTTTTAATTCTTCTCTCTTTAAATTCATAAAATTTATCTCATTTAATAAGTGTAATTTACCATAATAAGTTTATTGCACAGGCAACAAATATACCTATTAAAATTATTATCCATCCTATTGTTTTCTTATCCATTATTTTTTACCTCATCTTTTGCAAAAAGTAGAAATAAACAATTGAATATTCCTACTATAATTCCAGCTATAATCCCACTAATATATTTTTTAATACTTAACACACTCCTAAATTGACTTGTAATTTGTATTTTACTTTATTTTCTTAATTGGGTGTCTTATAACTGTTTTTAATTTGCTTACATCGCTTCTTCTTGGATCACTTATATATATTTCGTGGTGATACCTAGTATCTGTTATATCTAATTCATATCCATTATCTTTCATGTACTTATGCATTAATTCCAC
>CATKDT010000004.1 GCA_949746675.1 uncultured Clostridia bacterium | reverse complement strand
TCTATTTTGTGTCCCTCATAATTTTCTTTAATGTAATCTAAAAAGTCTTTTACTTTTTCCTCTCCAATATAAAAGTTTTTACCTAAATCAAGAATATTAGTTTGAAGATATCCTGTATCTGATAAATCTATACTAATATTTTTATATCCTAGTATTGGGATATTAACGCTTATATGTATCCTAACATCTTTTGAACTATACTTAAATGGATTCATACTATCATCATATAAAGTCTTTAAGCTTAAATCGCTAAATAATTTATCCCAAATTATATTATTATCTACATTGTAAAACTCCGTATACACACTCTCTTTTACATCTTTATCATAATAATCATAAGATACAGTCCCAAAGGACGTAATTTCTTTTAAATTTAAATCTTCCATAAAGTTTCCAAGTGTTGTGGGTTTATAATTTGGTTGTACATATACATCATAATTATTTTCTCCTTCAAACTTTACTGCAATGGCACATTCTTCCGAAATGTTTTTTATAGAGAATAAATCTGCTGTTTTATTATAAGTTTCTTGCTTGATAGAGCTATCTACAAATTCTTCAATATAATTATCTTCTGTATTCTTTTTATACACTATCAGATTTGTCCTTCCAATCTTCTTTAATATATTATCTTTTGAAATTTTTGTATTCCTATTATAATATTTATTGTTATTATACTCAAATGGTGGTCTATAAAATTCTTCTTGGTTAGGCTGCGACTCATTTATAGCCAAATTATTATTACCTGCATTCTTAATATCTTTATTTAAACATATTAAAATAATACACAATACACTAATCCCTATCAAAATACAAACTAATATTATATTTATTTTATTATTTCTCATTAATGTACATCTCCTTTTTATTATCTTTATTATTTGTCAATCATTTTTAATATAACACAAAAACAATTAGTTTCCAACTAATTGCTTAAAATATTTGAAGGTTAGTCAATCATATGTCACACTTTTTTGAAAAATATATACTTTGAACACTTTATATTGTCTCAAGTGATTCTTCTTGACTTTTATATTTTTTT
>CATKDT010000003.1 GCA_949746675.1 uncultured Clostridia bacterium | reverse complement strand
TTTGTTAATTCTTTTAATGCTGGTGCATTATCTTTTACTATACATTTTATTTTTAATTCTTTCGGTGTTTCTAAATTATTTTTTGTTTGATCAAATGCTTTTATTATATTATCTGCACTATTTTCTTTTGATAGTTTTGTTGTATATACTGTTCTCTTTGTCTCATCAGCGTTATCTATCTTCCAACCATAACTATTGTTAAACTCAGCTGCTGCCTTTGTTGCTGAATCTGTTGAATTTAAGTCTTCTATAAATTCTAAATATTCTGGCAAATGGTCAACTATTTTTTGTGCATACCCATCTACTTGTCCTTCATTATAAATATTTAATGTATATGTTACTATATCTCCTATTTCTACTGTTATAGTGTCTTTTCTGTGTTTATACTTTGCTGTAGTTTCTCCACTTTTTAATGGTGTTACGTCAACTACTGGAGCTCTATTATATGTTGTATCGTTTACTGCTGATATATGTTTTCTTAATGCTAAATCAAAGTACTTTCCTTGTAATATAAGGTCTTCATAATCATCATCATCTTGTTCACCTTTTCCTTTTTCGTTTTCTTCTCCCTCATAGTTTAAATTTGTATCATCATGATGTACATTCTTCTTCTCTGAGTCTCTATCTGGATAATTTTCGTCATTAGAAAAGTTTGATATCTCTGCTACATTTTTTAAGTTTTTACTGCTAGATCCTACTTTTGCAACTACTGTACATTCTACTTCTACATCTACATATTTTATTGTATAATTTCCATCTTTGTTAAAGTGCTCTATATTTGTGTCTTTTAAGTATGTTGTTTTTATTGCTCTGCTATTAGATGGATCTTTCGTCCAACCATATTTTTGATTTATTGTACTTCCTTCTTTTAATTCTAAGCCTGTTGGTAAATAGTCTGTTATCTCTGTTGCTTTTCCGTCTATTGATCCTTCATTGTATATTCTTATTGTATATACAACAGTGTCATCTGTTTCAACTGGTAGAGGTGTTTTACTATGTTGTTTTGTTAATGTTGTTCCTCCATCTAATTCTGCATTTCCATTTGCTAATGCTTTTAAATCATCTTGAGTAAATTGTGGTTCTCTTGATTCAAAAGTTTTACTTGTTCCTTTTTTGTCTTTTATTTGTGTTATAAATTTTCGTAGTGCTAAGTCAAAGCTTTTAACTACTACTTTTTCAAAATCGTCATCATCTTCTTGTCCTTTAAAATAATTATTAGAATTTACTGGGTCTAGATTGCTATTGTCGTTGTGTCCTCTATAATTAGGCAAGTTTGCATCTGTTGGTAATGTTACTTTTGCTGTATTGTCTCTATCTTTCAATCCTAATTCATTATAATATTCTGCTATTTCTGCAATATTTGTTAATTCTTTTAATGCTGGTGCATTATCTTTTACTATACATTTTATTTTTAATTCTTTCG
>CATKDT010000002.1 GCA_949746675.1 uncultured Clostridia bacterium | reverse complement strand
TAAAAAATCATCTTGGTTATAATCTGGATTTATATTTTTCTCATACTGTCCATCTGCTAATAGTACTGTTTCTAATACTTCTCTTGCTTTTGCTTCATTATATTTTTCTCCTGCATTTTCTGCTCTACTAAATACTCCCTTATCGCTAAATACTGTACTTAGCGAGACAGCTGCAAGAATTAGTAACACTATGAGGGTCACTAATTGTGCATAATCACTACAAAGATCAATTTTTCTAATATCTTTATTTGTATTAGCAAAATTTGTCTTTATTTTTCACATTTGAAAACACCATAAAATATGGTTCTATTTTTTCCATATTTTATGGTGTTTTTATTTACTGTTGGGCAGTTTTTTCTGCTCTGTATCCCTTGAGTATCAGCGCTTTTACAAGAAGTGTCCATAGCTAAGACAATATTTGCCCAATAAATTGGTTAACATAATTTATTTCCCTAAATCACCCACCCTTTTTAAGTGGATACCTTTGTGTCTTATTATTATAGATCTAGAGGAACTACCGGGCAGACTCCAGACGTGTTGCCATAGTTGATGTAATTCACAAGAGCGCTGTGGCCGTACACACGGAGCACATAGGTGCTGTTACTAGACGAAGGCGAAGCCAACCACCAGTAGTAGCCTCCTGATGTCATAAATACGTTGTTTGGTCCTGGTTCTATTGTATTACTACCTGTAGCATATCCTGAGTTTGCATATGAATTGTTTGCTCCTACTAAATATCCTACTTTTCTACTTGTATCATCTAATTTATATATTAAATTTGTTGCATTCTTATTTCCTGTTTTATATACATTAAATGCTTTCATATACATCTCTACACTTGGACTTCCTATTGCATAACTTGAATATGTGTCATTTTTCTTTGAATTCCATACTGTTGTATCACATAACCATACACATGCTTTTTCATTATTTTGGTCTACTGGATTATGTGCACTGCTTCCTGCCCATAGTGGATTCATTCTTCTCATCATTTGTACTGCTGGATCACTTTCTGCTGTTTTACTACTTAATCTTAATGGTGTATCATTTGTTGTATATGCTTTCTTTAGATATAATGTTCCTGCTGGGCCAAAGTCTCCTGTATCGTCATAATAGAATACTTGCCATGTTTCTCCTGGCTTATAATCTACCTTTGTTCCTACATACTCTTTTAGTGCACTCATACTTGTTACTAATCTCTTTGCT
>CATKDT010000001.1 GCA_949746675.1 uncultured Clostridia bacterium | reverse complement strand
TGTAGTGTTTTTGGTATTGTTGCTATTGCAAATAATGTTATCATTAGTATTATTATTAGATTAAATTTTAGTTTTGTTTTTTGTTTCATAATACTCCTTATTTCTAATGTTCTTATTTTTTATTTCAACTAATTCCTTTATAAACCCACCAATAAGCACCATCACTTCCATTGGTTGGATGTTTTGTATTCACAGTTCCATAGTCTTCTCCTAATAAAGTAGGTCCTTTTCCTATAATGCTTTTTCTATCTCCACGCATATATTCCTCACTCTTCTTCCACCATGTATTGCCACAATAGTAGTAACATTCTCTGTAGTATCTACACGACCAACATATTCCAGTACATGAGTTGTACCATTGGCAGTAAGAACCGTAACCCCAGGCCTCATGGTTGTTCCATTTTTTTGTAACGTAGTCCGAGCTATAATGCCAAAAATACCCATTATCGTTATCAAAACGGAAACAACTCGCTGGTACATGTGTTAAACAACCACTTAATGGAGTTCCACTCACATTCATACAATTATACTTCAAACCATTCTGTGATTTATATACATAATAATAAGTGGTAGTCAAAGAATATTTTTCCCAAGTATGTTGCATTGTAGTTCCTGTTATTGTTTTGTTAGTTATATTATCCATTGCATCATAAGCTATTACTTTACATAAATGTTCTCCAATAGTTAAACCTTCTATTGTAATACTTTTTGTTACACTTTCGGTTGTTTTTTCAAAAACTTCTATTTTTCTTGCTTCTATTTCTTCATCTACGTAAAACTCAACTTTGACTGCGCCACTTTTTGAATCTTGTATTGTTGCTGTAACTGTTATTCCTTCTTCTGAATATTTTTCTGTAGTAAATGATGTTATTGTTGGTCCTTCATTATCAAAATTAAATCCTTCACTTCCGCAGATATTTGTTTTTCCTGTTTCTGTTGTTAATAATACCCATAAATAATATGTACCAGTAAAATCTTTTCCTATTATAATATTATCTGTAGGACAAGTTTCTGTAAATTCACTTTCTGATGGTTCGTTTGCACCACTTGTTGTCCATTTATACTTTAAACTTGTTACTCTTTCTCCTGTTTCTTTTACTATTATTTTGGTTGTATGTTCTTTTTTCCATTCTGTACTTCCATTTGGTGAGAATTCTACTGCT